>NZ_JAUBVK010000069.1:0-4029 GCF_036705795.1 Microcoleus sp. ARI1-B5 | reverse complement strand
CTGTTTGTTTTGGGAATTGAATTCACCTCTGTTCCAGATATACACAATAGAGTTATTTTGTCAATGCGTAAGTCCTAGGCTCTACGTATATCCGGGTTAGTCGTAGCATCCGCGTCGAAGGCGATGATAAACCCCAAACCCGCCTCAGCATATTTTTTAAGGGTTGGAACCAGGTGACGCTTGCCTTCTGCGTCTTTGCCCGTCAGCCCCATTTCTACTCCCAGTAGGGCAATAGTAGGTATGTCGTTGCTGCAACCTGCGATAGCCTTGAAACCGCCCTCGGTAAGCAGAATGCAGGGATGCCCGTTGACTTTCCAGCAAGCTTCCTTCAGACTATCGGGATTCCAATAAACGTCATCCGTTAGACATCTCAGCAACAGCGCGTCGTACCCCCCTTTCGGGGTGCGATATTTGGGGCATTTTCCGTCTTCACTCTCCCAGGGGTCATCGGGGCGGAACTGGTACTGATTGTTGTACCCGCAAAACATAATCCCGCCTGACTTGGCGGGGTATCCCAAGACGTTTGTCGCATTTTTGGCGCTCATTGTGCGACAAGTCCTTTCCGTCCAGTTGTTATATAGCAGCCCGCGCCCCGCGATGCGTTTCTGATGTTCGGGGCTTAATTGTGAATATTTGTTGCAAACAGCGGCGGGGTTGCCAGATGTATTAAAATGCAATACACTATCCATAGTGGTTCTCCCGATTGTTTTTACGAAAGAAACCGCTATATCTAGTACAGAGGACACATTATTTAATTCATCATCTATCACCGAAAGGTTTTTAGATTTGCCGCACGTTTTGCCGCTGAACTAAGCTAAAGTTGCTAGTAAGTTTTATTTTTTGTTTGTCGCGTGTCCTCTGTAAAAGGTATGCGACTTTTTCTTTTTTTGTGCCTGCACGCTAAGGTGCAAACTCCTGCCCGTATCCTAACACGGTGCAAATCAAATTTAGCTACCGCCTACTTGCACCTTTTATGGACTTTAGACTGATATGTACTTGCCAAAACCCTACAGGTTTCTGCAAATTTTCTTGCGCTGAACTACGCTTAAAATGGTTGCAGAAACCTGTAGGGTTTCGGATTATTTTCGCAAGTTACTCTGGAAGGTGTTTACTGTGGTCAAGCAACCGATTAACAAGCACCGATCGGGCAATAAAAAACCGCCCCGGTGGTCGGAGCGGCTAGACTAAAAATGAGCTACCTAAAAAGGTGAATCTTGCAAAAAGTTCGGAACAGTTCGCGAGCGTCTTCCTCTGAAGGGTGTTCGCCGCAGTATTGGATAAAATCGGTTACAGTGCCATTAATAATGACAAGTAACTCATTCTCATCTCCCTCAGAAAAAACTCCCTGCCTAACACCGTCAAACAAAAACTGGTAAAACTCTTTCAGGAAGCAATACTTGACGTAGTTCGCGTCGTAGTGAATAAACCGAGGTTTAGAGTTTGCCGTTTGAGGGCTTTCAGTTTTAAGGTACGATTTTTTGTACTGAATCAATCCTTCCTTTTGAAGCATCTCAACTGCGGGAGAGACAAGGGTTCTCGTTTCGTACCAGGGAGTCGTTTCAATTTCCATTTTGTTCTCCAAAGTTGAATGTTCAGCAATCACTTGTATCAAGTGATTTTTTTTTTGTTCACTACCTGAGTAACTAAGTGTATTTCTAGGCGTAGCCGCCTACAGTAGGCGGCTAAGGTAGGCGGCTACTTGTAAAAAAGGACTCAAAAGAGGGCTGACAAAAGAATCTTCAGTCACATGATGCACATAGCGTGAACGAAGCGATCGCGCTTCCGAGCCAGAGCTAAAACTCAAGTTTCATTTCGTTGAGTTCGGTGCGGGTAGGCGGAAATTGTCCGCCCCGCTCGTAGTGAGTTAACAATCGCTTCCACGTAACGCCCGATTTTAAGTCGCCAAAGTGCTTGGCGTAGGCGTAAAGCCCCTTGTTTTGTGCCTCTTGAATCAGCAATTGCTTGTCTTTAGGGGCGGTACGCCGTTCTACTGCTTGGTAGTGCTGGCTCATCTTCACTGGTTCGGGTAGCGGCTCGTAAGCCGAACGCGCAATAGTGTCGATCGCTGAAATTGCCCACAACGTACTTTGGGTAGCTGGCATAAAGCAAGCCAACTTCAGTACGGCCCTGGGGGGCAACAAATGGTTAAGGCTCGGTTTACCTATCCAACACAGCCCCAGTACGGGTTCCGCGTGAATCAGAAACGTCTCGGGACAGGCAAACATTCCATCATCTATAAGTTGACCTTCAAAATTGCGGATTAAGCGATCGGTAGTTTTTGGTTCGACGCCGTAAAGCGCGTCCGCTTGTTCTGGTAGCAGTACGGGTGCTCGGTAGTAGTGCAGCCACTGCACGCACTTGACGGCAATATCGAGAGCCGAAAATGCTGCTGAGTGAGAAATGCCGTCAAATACGGCATCGCGATACCACCGAATCGCCAAGGGGCGTTCCCGCGAGTACGTTAAAAATTGCGATCGCGGTACGCCCGCAACGGACTTTTGTGACATAATAATCTTGCTCCAAACGTTGTTCGTTAACGGTTGGGGAAGTCGTAACTATTCGGTGCTAAGAACACCGGGTAGTCGCGCCTATCAATCTTCCTCATTACTAGACGATCGCAGAGGGCAAGTAAATTTGTCAATCCCTAAAAGGGTTAAGTTTTGTTACCGACCGACTGGGATTGATTACCGTTAATCATGTGACACAAGTGATATTATGCGTAACAGCCGGGTTTTTGTTTGCCTATTTACCTTCATTTTTACAAGTAGCCGCCTACTGTAGGCGGCTACGCCTAGAAATACACTCAAATCGAAAGAAACTTTTCACTTCATTCACACTATGCAGACGACGTGACCGAAAAATTTTGACTTCCGAACCAGCGCTCGGGCAATAAAAAAACCGCCCTTTTTAGGGGCGGTCGGTGGGGAGAGGGTGGGATTAGATGTCGGTCATCTTGACCGTGGTATCGATACCTAGGTAGTGCCGTTGAATAACTTCGACACTATTGCCGCAAGCGGTAGCGAGTAGCAGTAAATCTGTACCAGCGTGTGCTTGTAAGGTAATGAAAGTATGGCGACAGGCGTAAAACGGTAGGTAGCCAGAAATAGCACCAGAGTCAGCTAGTTCTGTAACAACACCAGGGTAAGAGCATTTCGTCTCATTCCGCTTGCAGTCATAACTTAACCAAAGCTTAGCAATCGCATTACTATCCCAGTGTTTACCATTTAGTTTGGTAAACACTAAATCAGTAGGCTTTGCATTTTCCGGTTTAATGCGTAGCAGCAACTCGTTAAGTTTGGGGTAAATTTTAAACAGCCGCACCTCACCGGTTTTTGGAACCTGAGTGTTTTTTAGTTCTCCGTTGTACGATTTGCTGAATCGGATGTAATCCTTGTCTCGACCCAAGAATACATCTTTCCATTCAAGCGCGAAAGCTTCACCACTACGACAGCCAGTCAAGAATCGGAATTCGACTAATGGGGCCAATTGGCGGGGTGAAGCATTTTTGTGTTCGTAAAACGCTTTGATAATGATGTCTCGCTCTTCCTTTGTGAAAGCGCGACGGTCAAGTTCTTCCGGGTCTGTTTCGGTATCAGATTTATCCCACCATCGTAAATCAACCGTACCATCGGCATTAACCTGTGATTTGTATTTGTCGGTTTTATTTTTTGTAATACTAACTGGCATTACAAAAGGATTAACGGTTACTTTGGTTTTCCCTAGTGACTGTAGACGAGTAAACGCTTCAGAGAGTGCAACTAGCGTCCTACGCTTGCTATCGTCCTCAAACGGACTTGCTAATAAAACATCAACTACACTTGTAGAAATTGGCAAGTCCCAAATAGAACAAGGAAACGATATCATCGTTTGTTTCTCCTTATTCCAAACTAAACCTTTGATAATGTTTGTAAATTTTTTGCGGAAATGATTAAACGTAGTCGGTTGCACCAATGGACGCTTCCATTCCAAGTAATCCTCCCACATCTCACCTACGGTCATCTCAGGCTCAGGTTCAGGGATAGGCGCTGC
>NZ_JAUBVK010000068.1:0-4053 GCF_036705795.1 Microcoleus sp. ARI1-B5 | reverse complement strand
AATAGCTCGATGCCTGGGATTTTATTAAAAGATAAAGCCTCTTTCTGATATCAAGAAAGGGGCTTTGTTGTTTGAGACTATGATTCAAGAGAATATTTAAAATAAGTACCTAGTACAGATAGGCGTAAATAAACAGACTATTAAACAGCCAAGACTTTACCCTTATATGTCCACTTAAAAGGTTTAGCCATTGTTTGATTAATACCAATTTAATATGAAGCTGCATAGAATAAAGCTTCAAGAATGAAATTGTAAGAAGATAGCGAACTGATTTGTTCAGGGGTGATTTCTTGCAGAACCTGATTCAGTCTTTCACGCAATTGGACAAGTGTCAGAAACACTTCTCTCTTGAATTGTTGTTTGATGAATTGCCACACTCGTTCAATGGGGTGCGATTCGTTCTATCTAAATAAAGTGCTTAAAATACTTTTGGGAGGAGAGGCAAGATTCATAACCGAATCTTGACAACTTAACAACCTTGAGGGTGAAAGCCCCTCCTTTCAGGTACAAGAAATGAAAGCATATTCCCTAAGGTAGCGACTAGCCATGTGCGATGTGAAAGTCGTACATCAAACGTATACAACACGGTAAGAATGAGGAGCCGTCTCCTCCAGGGGATTCTCTCCCCCTGTCCCCATGTAAAGGAGTCACTGACTCTGCCTACGTCAAAAGTAAGCAATGAACCTGACGGAATGCAAGGCACAAAAGTCCAAGGTACAAAACCTGAATTGTAAGGAGGGCAAGGGGAAGATTGGGAAGGATTAACGAAAGTGAACCATTACTGATAGTCCCGTAATTCGCTCAAGAGTGAAACCAGGTTGACACACTCTGACCAAAAGGTAAGCAGGTTGGTTATGACAGTATGGTTTAGTCATGACGAGAGAACTAAAACTCCTGCCGGGATAGAGATGGAATCCTAACTCAATCGAGTTTCGGATGTACGGAACACAGTAAGCCCTATAGATTCTCAGACGAAGGTCGAAAAGCTGAGTAGGTCAACTGTAAGGAAGACGGAATTATCTAGAGGGTAAAGGAAAGTGGAGAAAGCAAATGCTTCTGTGTAATGCAGAAGATAGGGGTTCAAGATTTGCCCTACGTCGAAAGACGGCAGACTTCCACTAGGTTTCAAACGATAAAACCTCAGAGAAGGAACTGAACCGAAGTGAAAGATAGATTCAGCAATGAAATCGGAGCCAAGGAACCGCCAACAGAGTGGTCAGACATTGATTGGAAGACCATCAAAGAGCGCGTTAGGAACCTGAGACGGAGAATTTATCGTGCCAAACAGAACGGTAAGTGGAATAAGGTTCCTAGCCTTATGAAACTGATGCTACGCAGTTACTCCAACCTGCTACTGTCAGTGCGAAGGGTGACTCAAGAAAACCAAGGGAAACGAACGGCTGGCATAGACGGTCAGACGGCAACGACCCCAGCAAAAAGAGTCAAACTTGTCAGAGAAATGCTGACATATAGCCTGTGGCAAGCCAAACCAGCCAGAAGGGTATACATCCCCAAAGCAAACGGCAAACAACGTCCATTAGGCATCCCAACAGTCAAAAACCGAGTCGCACAGGCAGTTGTCAAGAATGCGTTGGAACCCATTTGGGAAGCCGAATTTGAGGAAAACTCTTATGGGTTTCGCCCTGGTAGAAGCTGCCATGATGCTCTGGAACAATCCTGGATTAGACTCCAGAAAGGAATGGACACATGGGTGCTAGATGCCGATATTAAAGGGGCTTTTGACAATATCAGCCATGAATACATCCTCAAAGCTATCGGAGAAATCCCTGGTAGAGAGCTAATAAAACAATGGCTAAAAGCAGGATATGTAGAAGCTGAAGTTTTCCACGCAACAGAGAGCGGTACTCCCCAAGGGGGAATAATCAGCCCCCTACTTGCCAACATAGCCCTCGATGGGATGGAAAGACTGTTAGCCGAGTACAAAGTGGTGAAAACCTATCAATGTACAAAGCAGGCAACGGGTGAGGAATACACCAAGAAAAAGAAGCTAGGTAAATACGGATTTATCCGATACGCCGACGACTTCATCATCACCGCTCGAAGTGAGGAAGATATCAAAGCAATAACCCCCACCATCTTTCGATGGCTCTCGGAAAGAGGACTAGAACTGAACAAGGACAAAACCAACGTAGTTCACATTGAACAAGGATTCAACTATTTAGGGTTCAATGTCCGCCAGTTCAACAGTAGCTGCTTCATAGTTCCACAAAAAGAGAAAGTAAAAGACTTTCTTGCTGAAATTCGGGCATGGCTCAAAGCACACCCGACTATTACACAAGAAGCAGTAATTGCACACCTCAATCCAATTATTAGAGGATGGGGGAACTACTACAGGCATGGTGTCAGCCAACGGGTATTTTCCTATGTTGACCACGAAATTTGGAAATCGCTCTGGCAGTGGTCGCTAAGAAGACACTCGTTTCGAGTGGGAAAACAAAAAGGTAAGGGTAAAGAATGGGTGCGAAAGAAATACTTCAAAACCATCGATGGAAATAAGTGGACTTTCGCAACAAATATAAGAAATAGGCATGGCAAGGAGGAAACAATAGCCATTTGCCGATTAGCAAAAACTCCCATTCAACGTCATGTCAAAATTAAAGGCACGGCATCACCCGATGACCCCTCACTAACCGAATATTGGGAGCAACGTCATACCAAATATGGCAAAGCCTATTGGGATAAAGGCTCAAAATACTACAAAGTTGCCCAAGCCCAAGACTGGAAATGCCCCCTATGCGGCGAACACCTGTTTAATGGAGAGGAACTGCACACCCATCACAAAATAAGGGTGAAAGACGGTGGCACAGATAGAATCGATAATTTAGCCCACCTACATAAAGCGTGTCACAAACACGCACACACAGGCAAACGTTCTGCAAGGCAGGAAGCTTGAGCCGGATGATGGGATAACTGTCAAGTCCGGTTCTTAGGGGGGAGAGATACGGCGACGTATTCTCTCCTACCCGACCAATCCTTAAAGCGGGAATAAACGGCGGTAAGTCTAAGTCTAATAGGCAATCCCGTCTAGCAAGAATCTATGGGTAGCGAAAGCGAAGATGTTTAACCATCGACACCGCGTAACCAGTGAAATAGACTGATACACTGGGGTCAAAAGACCAAGAGCATTAAGATACTTGAGTTGTACCACTAACTTGAGTTTGTACTATCTGCTCCGGTAGAAGAGCACCACCCTAAAGATTCAACCAAAGGTTGTTAGGAACGAAGTAACTCAATCGATGTCTCTCTGCAAGGTCGAATAGGCAGAGTAGTCAGCTAAGACGCAATATCTCGGAGATAATCCAAGGACGCGGTTGAGTGAGATTGAGTCAGAAGCAAAAGCCTTGAGTAATGTCAAGGATAAGCAGACGGACTCACGGTGATACAGATTGTGGAGTTGTAATTAGCAATGAATATGTCTAATACGAGTTTCAAGACTACGTTGGAATGGAATGAACTCAATTGGCGTTTACTAGAACGTCGGGTTTACAAGTTGCAAAAACGAATCTACAGAGCTGAATTGCGTGGAGATGTCAAGGCAGTTAGAAAGCTTCAAAAAACTCTGTTAAAATCCTGGTCTGCAAAATGCTTGGCAGTCAGAAGGGTAACTCAAGACAACCGTGGCAAAAAGACGGCTGGTGTGGATGGCGTAAAATCGCTGACCCCTAAGCAACGTCTAAACCTAGTTGACACTCTGAAGTTGGGAAACAAAGCCAATCCTACTAGGCGAGTCTATATAGACAAGCCAGGGACTAACGAAAAACGCCCACTAGGAATACCCACAATGTTTGACCGTGCAGCACAAGCACTAGCAAAGCTAGCGCTTGAACCGGAATGGGAGGCAAAATTTGAGCCAAACTCTTACGGATTCAGACCAGGACGGTCATGCCACGACGCCATCGGACAAATCTATAACGTTATCAACAAAGGGGACAAATACGTCCTGGATGCTGATATCGCCAAATGTGTGCGCCGTGGCAGTCAACACGGTATCCCCAATCTAATTGGGAGAGACTAAGAAGAATGTCTCTAAGT
>NZ_JAUBVK010000015.1:156317-187114 GCF_036705795.1 Microcoleus sp. ARI1-B5 | reverse complement strand
AGAGGGGGAGAGGGGGGGAGGGGAGAGGGGGAGAGGGGGAGCTAGATATACAATGTTAAATGGTTAAATGCAGAACAACTTAAAGCATCGAAACTTCGCCGACTACCTCCAAGCGCTTAAACTCGCTGAGAGTCAGGTAAGTATCCGAGAGAGTTTCGGCGATCGTCGCAGTAATCCAGCCCAACTGCTTGAGCAAGTGAATCGCCACAGCAAACTGAGCGCGCTTGCCACCATCCGTGACCTTAATTGCCAAGCCCATGCCTTCACCAACCCGGCCAATGCACTGCACCCCTTCGGCGCCGGACTTGCTCACCAATTCCCCTTGAGTCAAGCGCATCAGTTCCGTGTCAAATTTGCCGTCACCGGCAACCATCATCGGGTGGTGAGTCATAGCGCGGACAATCCGCTCCATATCCACATTGTCGCCGGAGGCTAATTTAGCGTACAAAGACGCCATTTGTCCCAACTGCAAGAGATAGGTAGGAGCGCCGCAGTCGTCGCGAGCGCTGATAAACTCTTCGGCAGGCATTGCCAGCAAGTCAGCCACTTTGCCCAAAATAAGCTGCTGGACGGGATGTTTGCGGCGCAAATAAGTTTCCAGAGGCCAGTGGAGTTGCTGGCAGACAGCCAGCATTCCGGCGTGTTTGCCGGAACAGTTGTATTGCAGGGCGCTCTTTTTGCCTTCTGGAATGGGGCATTGAAGTTTAGATGGGTCAATGTCGCAGCGCCACAGGACGTTAAATACCTGCCGCGATTGCTCGATCGTACCTTGATGGGAGCTGCAAATAATCGCTAAATCTCGATCGGTCAATTCGTAGCGTTCCAAAGTGCCGCTCGCCGTCACAGCCAAAGCTTGAAACGGTTTGAGAGAAGAACGGACAAATGTCGCGGTTTCCGAGTTACCGGCAACCGAAAGAACGCGGCCGCGTTTGTCGCAGACAGCGGCCTGGGCGCGATGCCTAGATTCTGGAATACCTTCCCGCAGCAGTGTGACTTCCAATTCGGGAGCTTGGGTTCGTTTTCCCCTTGTCATATCAATTTTAGATTTTAGATTTTAGATTTTAGATTGGGGTGGAGGAAGTTTTGAGTTGCGAGTTGTGAAGTTAATCTTTTGGCGATTGTTTCTAACTCAAAACTCTCGGGCGGGCACAAAACGGCGCCGCCCCTACGACTCAAAACTTCCCTGTTACCATGAACGATTACACACAACTCCAAATTAGTCCCC
Organism: Microcoleus sp. ARI1-B5; assembly: GCF_036705795.1. Taxonomy (NCBI): domain Bacteria; kingdom Bacillati; phylum Cyanobacteriota; class Cyanophyceae; order Oscillatoriales; family Microcoleaceae; genus Microcoleus; species Microcoleus sp. ARI1-B5. Next base: position 185,889 of record NZ_JAUBVK010000015.1, on the reverse strand, counting down.
CGGCAACCAGCAATACTGTCAAACCATAAAATGTCTGCCGCAGACGCTTGAGAATGGGTTCTAGTTCGTAGTTGACTATCAATTGGTCTTGAGCTAAAACTTCGGGAGTTTTAGGCCAAGATTGACAATCGTACCAGCCAGACTCTTCGTAGACGACTGTGGGATTGTCCAGGCGCGATCGCACGTAGAACCAACCCAAGTAAAGCCGCAGCAAAGCTAATCCTAGAATAAAACCGGCACCAGCGGTAGCGGTGAGGGCAAACTGAACTGGATACTTGAGGGGAGCAAAGCTGGCTGCTGCTAAGGGCCCGGATACCAAGCAACTCCAACCCCATACCCAAGCTAGTTTTGCCAGATATGCGGGCCAATCGAGAGTTACCCAGCTAAAAAACCAGGATTCTGTAAGTTCTTGGTATTCATTAACCGGGCGCTGTTCTTCTGGAACAGGACAAATAGAAACAGAAGCGTTTTTCACATTAGCGATCCTCTCGGCGCGGTGGGAAAGTCAATCCGTTCGGCGTGTCCCCAGAACGCTTCTAAATTGTAAAACTCGCGCTCTTGAGGCTTCAAAATGTGGATAATCGCGTCGCCGTAGTCCATGACGACCCAACTGGCGTCTGATAGCCCTTGTGTGCGCAGCGGCAAGCGTCCCCATTCCTGTTCTACTTCGTCTGCGATGGCTTGGGAGATGGCTCGTACCTGGACGTTGGAAAATCCGGTGAAGATTGCAAAGTAGTCAGCTAGATAGGATACTTCTGCTACGCTCAGCAATACAATATCAACTGCTTTGCGGTCATCGGCAGCGGCAGCAGCGGTCAATATCAGGCCGCGGGCTTCGTCTGGGGTGGTGGCGTCCGTTACTGTGGACTGGGCCCGGGAGTATTCGAGTTGGGTTAGATCTGACATTAAGTGTTTAAGTTCCTAATTGATACGGTAAGGGGGAATTGGTGCGCTATTGGCTTTCGGTTGTTGGCAGTTTGAGCAGGGAAATAGGAGTTAGGTTGAAGCCAAAAGTAAGTACAGGATTGCTGGTAAATTTTACTTTTAACTTGTGATTTGTTCGATCGACTTTCCCGTCGAATTTCCTGTTTCCGGCGATTCGCGAGCCATTTGCAGCGCCCAATTGCGCGTAAGTACGGTGCGGGGGTGGATGTAGCAGCGAGTTTCTAGCAAATATTTAAGAGAATAATCGCTAGTTTGCCACACGGCTGCATAAAGATTTTGCCAGCTTGCCTCGCGCAGTGCTTGTAGTTCGGCTGTGTTGCCGCGGCTCGGCTCTATAGTGTCTGCTACAAATACGGTACAACTGAGCTGGCTCATGTTTGGTCGGCCGAGGGTATGATTGGCGATTGCGTCCAAGATTTCTCGATCGACCACCCCGAATTCGTCTCTAGCGACGATCGCGCTCGCGTCTGCGTGCAGCAAATGCGGGTGTGCTTCCAACACTGAGTCTAACTCTAAACCTTCCTTCTGAGCCATTTGTAGCAGCAGTTGGGGTTTAAAGTATTTTGCTGCGTCGTGCAACAAACCTGCCTCTCGGGCTTTTGCTTCGTCTATACCGTAACGGCGGGCCAAGTCTCCTGCTGTCTGTTCGACTCCGAGGATGTGTGTGATGCGGGCGGCAGGAACGCGCTGTGTGAGCCAAGCTAGGACTTTTTCGCGATCGAGTGCAAGTGTCAAATATTAACTCCCAAATTGTAGGATCTACTATTTTAGCGTTTTGTTTCGATCGGCTGTTGTGTCGGGTACGCAGGGGTGTGGTGACTTCTGGGATGGGGAGGGGTGAAGGGGGCAAAGGGCGCGATCGGCACAATTCAAAGATGTGATAAAGTGAGTGGCTGTAACGACAAATTGTAGTTACAATATCTATTGACAATCAAGGTATGGAATTTGAGTGGGATGAGACTAAACGTCTTACCAACCTTAGCAAACATGGAATTGACTTTATCGACGTTCCAGTAGTTTTTGATGGAGAAATCCTGACGGTTGAGGACGAACGATTCAGTTATGGGGAGCAAAGGTTTGTGACTTTTGGTTTGTTGCAAGGGCGAGTAGTCGCTATCGTCCATACAGAACGAGAGGAATGTACCCGCATTATTTCCGCTAGAAAAGCAACTAAATATGAACAACGAATTTACTTCGAGCAAATCTCAAACTGATTGGCAACGCCTAGATGCCATGACTGATGAAGATATTGATTTCTCTGATTGCCCTGAAATTACGCCTGAAATGTTCGCAAAAGCAGTAGTTCGGAAAGGTTTGCCCAACCCTAAGACTAAAGCTCAAGTTACCTTACGCATTGACAGTGATGTTTTGGAGTGGTTTAAATCTCAAGGTCGTGGTTATCAAACCCAGATCAACGCCTTACTCAGAGAATATATGAAAGCCCATCAATAGTTATAATATTAGCCCTTCCCGTACAGCCTTAATGTATTATCTGATTCCTGTGTTCAAAGGAAGACAATTAGAGGCAAATACAAGCAAGTCCGCACAAACTTTTGCAAGACTTGTATTCGGATCGAGCCGAATCGCATTCTCATAATCTTCAGTTGCTTTTTGATACTCTTCAGACTTGTGGAAATAAATGCCTCGACGATAGTAAGCCTTAGCAAGAACAGGATTGTAAGTATTTGCTAACTGTGGACTTAACTCAATTCCTTTAGTCAAATCCTCGATCGCGCCTTGATACTCCTTTACCTTATTACGAAAATCACCTCTGAGGCAGTAAGCTTTGGCGAAATCCTTATCTATTTTCAGAATTTTAGTTAAATTGTTAATCGCATTTTGTATATCTATGCCTCTGCCAGAAGTTATGCAGTCTACTATTTTCTTGTATTCTTGCCTAGCAAGATCGTACTTTGCTCCAATTGCGTCCATTGAAATTATATCAAAGTCTTCATGATTCAAGCCTATGATATCGGATGCTTTACAAAATGACTGATTTGCCTCGAAATAAAACTCCAACCTTGATAGTGCTGTACCTCTATCCCACCAAGCCTCGTATAAGTTGGGGTTTAGCTGTATAGCTCGATCGAATATCTTAATTGCTTCTTCGTATTCTCCTGAATCTAATAATTCTCTACCTTGAATAAGGAATTCCTCTGATTTTTGTAACTCACCTAGTATCCAATCCTGTTCGGTAAGTATGTCAGAATTATCCATCTTAAAACGCAGGAAGTGTACTCTACCAGATTCTTCACCTGCGACGATAGTCATTCCATCAGGTGAGACTGCACAATAATTTATTGCACTATCTCCATTGAACCTGGCAATTGCCTCGCCAGTCTGCAAATCCCAAACTCTCAGAGATCTATCGCTAGAAGCTGAAACGGCATACTTGTTATTTGGCGTAATCGCCAAACTTTGTACTGAGTTAGTATGACCCGCTAAAGTTAGTAACTTACTACCAGATTGTAAATCCCAGACTTGAAGAGTGTTTCTATCTAAAAGACATACTACTGCCGTACCATCAGGATATAGAGATATAAAATTATTTAATTTACCATAACCTTTTAAGGTTAACAACTCAGATCCTAATTGCAAATCCCAGACTTTAATGCTATCTTTACCATAGGAAACTACTTTTTTACCATCAGGAGAGACCGCCAAATCCCATATAACCTCAGTATGTCCTATTAAAGTTCTCCACTCTTTCCCCGATTCTAAATTCCAAACTTTTAGAGTTTTATCCCAGGAAGCTGAGACAACTTGCTTTCCATCAGGAGTGATAGCTACAGAAACTACCATCTCGCTATGTCCAATCAGAGACATGACTTCCACTCCAGATTGTAAATCCCAAACTTTTAGACTTTTATCCTGCGAAGCCGAGATCGCTTTTTTTCCGTCTGGCGCAATCGCCACAGCGAATACATCATCTTTATGACCTCTCAAGCTTAGCAATTCCTCACCATTGCACAAATTCCAAACCTTGATACCGTGAAATGAGGTTGCGATAACTCGTTGTTGATCGGGAGTAAAAGTGATAATTTTATTTAAAGGAGATACCAATAATTCAACGTCAACCCCCTCCAAAGTGAACAATTCCCTGCCAATATGCAAATCCCAGACTTTGATATCTTTGTGACCTACTGAGAGTGCTTTTGTTCCATCAGGGGTAACTGCCACTACCTTTACTAGAGATTTGTGTCCAGGTAGAATGGGTGACTTTCTTTTATTCTCTAAATCCCAAATTTTGAGGGTATTATCCTGAGAAGCTGAGACTGCCCATTTCCCATCTGAAGTCACTGCTACGGCAGTTATATCCCCTGTATGTTCGCCCAAGGTGCGATATCGAGGCCAAGCCTCATCCGTTAAATCCCATACTAAAATACTTTTGTAACAGCCTGATACTGCTAGTTTGCCATTGGGTGTAAGAGCGACAACACCTTGTCCATGTATTCCGGCAGTCACTTTCAGGGATTGTAATTTTTCGCCAGAGTCTAAATTCCAGATTATGAGAGACGGGTCGTCAGAAGAAGCTGAGATAGCTTGCTTTCCATCAGATGTAATAGCTATATCATTTACTTCTCCTTTCCGCCAATCATAGATTCCTTTGTGGCCAGTTAAAGTGTGTAACTGCTCCCGTGTTTGTAAGTCCCAAATTTTTAAACTTGCGTCACTTGAAGCAGAAATAACTTTTCTACCATCAGGAGTCACCGCAACAGCATTAATCATAGCGGTATGACCATCCAGGGTAAATAATTCCTGACCAGTTTCTAAATCCCATACTTTAATAGTATTGTCTGATGAAGTCCAACCTGCCAAAGCAGTGCTTTTCCCGGCACCTGACACTATTTTTTTACCATCAGGAGTGACTGCTAAAGCATTTACTCTTTCCTTATGTTCCGTTAGATTAAGTAACTGCTGACCTGTCTCTAAATCCCAAACTTTGATAGTATTGTCTGCTGAACCAGAGATTACTTTTTTGCCGTCGGGTGTAACAGCCACAGATAAGACCGAACTATTATGCCCTGTCAGAGGTCTTAACTCTTGACCTGTGCGTAAATCCCAAACTTTGACAGTATGATCCCATGAACCTGAAACTATCCATGTTCTTTCAGGAGTTTCTGCTATTGCTACTGCTGATACATTACCAATTGATGAATCAGTCGTGCTTTTATGTCCAGTCAAAGTCCTTACTACAGATATGCCAGGGGGTAATAAACTGGGAGTTAACGGATAAAGAATAGGAGCTTCTTTTTGTTTTGCCTGGGTCAACAAGGTTTTAATCTCTGGAGTTGCAAAGTGTTGCAAACGACCCATTAATTGCCCTGCTAGTTGGTTTTTATCATCAGCTAGAGCATTAGCCGACATCCTAATCGCATCTTGAATTAATTTCAGATTGTCCTTGATCTCTTCAGAAATCTCAATATCAGGTTGCAAAGCCAAATCATAATCTGTAATTAGTGCCTGTACTCCAAACTCTTTGTGAGAAATCTTAGCATCAATGAAATCAAAATTGGTTAACAAACTCTGCAATCGCTTTGCCTCTCTTGCATTCGCTAGATAAATTGGCATTTCCAAAGTATCTCGTCTCTCGGCAGGTGGCATATTGGCTAACCGTGCTTTTAAATTACTCATCTCCAAGCAATCCCTTCCACAAATAATCTGACTTTTGTTTGTTAATTTTTTGAATCGAAACCCGTGCAGCCTCTAGAGTTTCATGCTTATGCAAAAATCTCCAAAAATCAGGGTGATAGATGCTGTAGCAAACTTCACCTTCAATAGTACGCTTGTGTAAAAATTGTAGCCATGCTTTTAAGACATCCTGTACTTTCAAAGGAGTTTCGCCAATATACCCAGAGATTAGCTGGCATGAAATTGGCTGACGGCTTTCTGCCAAATGATACATAACATTAATTTTGACGTTTGAACGCGGTATATCATTCATCCCCATTTTCTGCCAGTGGAATTGATAGTATTGCTGCAAGCCTAGAGGTAAACTATCGAGGTTCAAGTCTGGATATATATCCTCCTCAATTCCATACAAAACATAGTACAAATACATGAAATTGTTTTCACTTCTAGCTGCAATTTCGTCAATAAAATTTTGTTCTGTCAGGTTCTGGATTTGAATCCATTGACGTAGCTTATCACTACCGTCAACTCGATTTCTAATATAGGTGCAGACATCTTCATGACTTTGAGATTGATAGTCCATCAAGTTAAATATTTGTTGTGCTGCATCAGTCACTAATGGTACATCAACTCCACATCGAACTGTTGTTACAAAATAAATCCCGCTTGGCAAATAACGTGGCAAGTAAAGAATATTAGCATTTTTGTTTGTTTGGCTGGACTGGTCAACTTCATCTAAGGCATCAACCGCAATCACCACGGGTTTACCGTTTCTCTTTATGGCAACTTCCTTTAACAAGTTTTTGAGGAAAACGTTATCGCTCTTGGCATCGGCAGGTAAAGGCAAAGAATAGGATAGTTGATACTGTTTGATTAGTTGTTTGCAGACACTCTCTAAGAATTGGTCTGCGCGATTTTCGCCGTCATTTTCTACATTAAAATGAGCCACACACCCAGTATCCTGCACATATTTCGCCAGAATCGTACTTTTCCCAATTCCAGGATCGCCGATGATAGTGAAATAGCCGCTTGTTTTGCTATTAATAAATTTTGCTATTTCCGTGAATACATATTCACGCCCGACGAAATCCTTGGTTTTCTGGTCGATTATCGTTTGAAAAGGATGAGCAGAAAGAGATCGCGCTTGCTCATCATCATCTAGGTTCGGTTCAGCGTCTTCAGACAAATCAACAATCTTTTGCTCCTCCAGATCTAGCGCCGTGCAAATTCCCTTAAAAAAATGATTATCAATTTTAGTACCATTGAAAAAATTGGAAATTGTATTAGAACCACAGCCAGCCTCTGTGGCTAGACGTTTTTTTGTCCAAACCTTACGTTTAAGAGCCTGTTCAGCTTGGTTAATACCTGCTTGAGTTGCACGACGCGAATTCCTTCCCATAGTCCCTCCACAGAACTTACACCGAGAAAAATATAAAGTTTTGTTACAAGTCAAAAAACTCAAAAAACTCAAAACCAACTCAAAGCCTAACACCAAAAGGTTTTTGGGAATCTAATCATACGATGGATAGCGAAGACCAGAACAGCTGATCTCAGGTTATTCTCCCATAAAAAGCATAGATATGCCAAAACTACCCAAAGTTGATGATTTACTCTACTCCATCGAGCAAGACCCTAAATACGCCCATCTCCGCGAACAGGCAAAAAATCCACCTACTACCGAAAAACCGAAAAATTTCAGGCAGAAACTCCTGAACGGACTAAAGGAATTACTCATCGCCGATCCAAAAGCCTTTCACGGAACGGCTATCGTTTCTCAAGACTTGGCGAAGCAAGCAACACTGACTGCGGGCACAGTTACTGTCAGCAGTCTGTTTAACTTCTTCACAAATTATCCCTTACTGTTCTTTGCCTTTAAGGATATGGGCTTGTTTGGTGTGGTGTTGACTTCGTTGTGCAACATCCTGATTTTGAAATTCACTAACGACACAACGACGGCTGTTTCAGCCCGCACAAAATACAACAAAACATGGCAACAATGGGCGATCGCCGCCTCCCTATCAATCAATATCCTCCAGTCGATCGCCTCTCTCGTCGGAACAGAATTAATGCTCAATCAACCAGGGCTGAGCCAGATGAAAGCAGCAGAATCGACTGAAAAACAGGTAAAACAACTGGAAACCCTCAAGCAACTTGATAGTCCCCAATATCAAGACACTGCGAAACGCTGCCAAGACGGAGAACGGGAATTAAACCAACTCGAAAGAACCAATCCGCGATGGGAATCTCTTTTTGTCCAACTGTACGGAACTTGGGGCGATCGCAACACTAATTGGAATCAACTTCCCTTAGAAAAACTTCCTTCGTGCCGCCAAGTCGATCGGCTGCGAACAGAAGCTTATCAAAACTACGAAACAGCGAAGAAAAACATGGAACAGTTGCTGGTGATCCGTTCTCAGATGGGCAACGATCTTGCTTTTCTCAAAAAAGAAATGCCGCGACTTTACGAACAGCATTTCATTCCTTCCGGTGAAATTGCCTCCGGGATTGAAGCAACGCGAATGGCAATTCTCAGTTGCACTAACAAACTGCTGAGTGGCGATATCGCAGGAATGGGTTTCCCCTTATTCATGCTGCTGCTGTCTGTGATTACTAGCGGCTATGCTTGCGCGATGACGATCGCCCTTGCTTTCCGCGAAGATACCGAAAAATCGTTCAGCGATGCAGTCAAGAATCAGCGAGACTTTTGGCTGGAAGCCCGCCGCCGGGAACTGATGGCCCAGGCAGAAACCTTGACTGACATCTGCCCCAACTCTGACAACGGCAGCCATCTCAACTAATTGTAGGGTGCGTGGCAACTTCCTTTCGTCGCGCCCCTCAACCAAAAAATTAGCGATCGCCCATCAAAGAGGTAAACATGATCAACTCACAACATCCCAGCTCCGCCAAAACCCGCATCTCCCTAGTTCCCGACTCAGAAAACCCGGTTGTGCATCCCCAGCCATCTATATCCGACTCGGAATACAAAATCCGCCTGCTAAGCCTCTATATCGCTCAAGTGCAGCAAACCGGACGCACTGACTACCCGGAGTTGGTACAGTTTTTAGACCAAGTTTACGCAGTTGAAAATGCCTCTGAGGGAGCAGAAATCCTCCCAAACCACTACGACATTCTCCTGCAAAATCTGCAACTGGCACAAGCTGACATTTTGATGGCTTCTAAGGAAATTCAAATTCTGCTAAACATATTGGCAGATGAACTTGCCCAGAAAAACCTCAAAGACGAGCTGGAAGAACAAGTGCGATCGGGCATCCGGCAAGAAATTCAGCGCTTCCTCAAAGCAGCAGAATACCTCCTCGATACCGCCCAACAGCACGCTATTCAAACGCAGTTCCGGTTCTGGAAATCGCGATCGAGCCCTGAAGAAATAGAGGCCGAAGACCTTCGCAAACGGATCAACGATCTCAAATACATCCGCGAGTACCTCGCAGAACACCTGCGAATTCGCGAACTTATCCAAGAATTCGTGCCGGCAGAAGGCAAAATCGGCAACTTCCACCGACTGCACAAATACCTCGAACTGGCCCCCAGTGCTGCTGACTTTTTAGGCAACTGCCTCCAGCAAACACTCCAGCGCAAAATTGCAGGCGATAGAAAGTTTGTGACTCCCAAATCATATCGATAATTTCTCACCTTTAGCCGCTCTCCAATTCCAAGAGCGGCTGCCAACTCAACAAACTCGACATAACTCAGGAAAACAGCCATGATGCCATTTTTTGACGCAACTTCTAACCGCAAACAAATGAACAGCGCACAGTTTCGCGACGAATATGACCGAGGACAGAGAGATTTCAGCTACACCAATCTCACAGCAGTAGATTTAAGCGGCATGAATCTCTCAGAAATTAACTTTCACAGTGCGGTACTGTGGAAAGCTAATTTAGAAGGAACAAACCTCTCAAAAGCTAACTTAACAGAGGCTAATTGCAGCCAAGCTAACCTCAGTTGGGCGGCGATCGGTTTTGCTCGCGCCGAAAGTGCCAATTTCTCCAGTGCCCGATTGCATCAAGCTGACTTGCACAGCATTCGCGCCCTTGGCTGCAACTTTCACAAAGCTGATTTAGAAGGAGCTAATTTAAGTCGAGGAGACTTAGAACGAGCCAATTTAAGCCGTGCAAATCTCAGCTATGCTGATGCGAGTTGGGCTAATCTCAACGGTACTAATTTAGCTGAGGCCAACTTGCACAAAACTAACCTCAGTTGGACGGATTTGGATGCCTCGAATCCCGAACACGCTCGCTTGGGACTGACGGCGCTTACTGGAATTCGCCTCCCTTGGGGCGTCTATGTTATCAACCACAAAAAAGCGCGCAAAGAGCATAACGAGAGTTAGTTTGTAGATTTTGCCCTTTGACTGTCGCGATCGGATATTTTTTATTAACTTGTTCAATCCGCGACAGCCAAAGGAGTGAAATGATTGGCGTTGCTGATTGACGCTATCAATTAAGTTCAGCGCGAGTCAAAGGCGCTTCATAGTCTATCTTCTGGCCTGAAAAATGTGAATTTATGCTCAAATTAAGTAAAGCCATATTCCCCTCACAAGTCCGGTTGAATTAGGATCGATCGCACTTCAGCCCGCAACTGCTCTAACTCTCGTTGAGCGCGATCGCCTCTTTCCACTTCTAAATCAGCCCTGGAGGCACGGCTATGGACAAACCACTTTTTTCCCAAAATTCTTCGTTCTCTCGCGTATATTCGCTAAAAAACCATGCTGGAGAGAAGAAAATTTTCCCTAGGAGTCGGATTGCATCTGTGGTCGATCGAGCAACAGATAATTGTTGGTGTTAAATAACCCAATTATTCTGATTATTTCGGCAAAGGTTCCAAGATTTTCTCAGCATGACTAGCCGCCACCGCCGCAAATAAAGCCTCATAATGATTCAAAGCTTCCTCAAATCCGTAATTCTCCACAGCATACTTTCTACCTTGCTCGCCCAACGCATCCACCCGATCGCAATTTAAGAACAAATCCTCAACAGCATCAGCCAAAGCCTGCGGATCTTCCGGCGCTACCACAACCCCGCCGCCGCTTTGCTGCACTGCTTTCTGCGCCGTGCCAGTTTCAGGAACCGACGCCAAAATTGCCCTGCCGCTGGCGAGAAGCACTTGAATTTTTGAAGGCATATTAAAGTTAGTAACCCGGCGCTTTTGTACGACCAAACTAACATCAGCAGCAGCTAACATTTCGGGCAATTTTTCTCGCGGTTCAAATGGCAGCAACATTACATTAGTAGCTTTGTAGGTTTCGCAATCTTTTTGCAAGCGCGTCAGTGCTGTTGATTCGCCCACAATTACAAAAGCAATTTCGGGAATATGTTTCAAACGGGCCGCTGCTTTGACAACTGTTTGTAAGCCCTGAGTTAGCGCAATATTTCCAGCGTAAAGAACCACAAATTTGCCGTTGAGTTTGTGGGTTTCGCGAAAAGGGTTATTTTCCTTGGGTAAGGGACGGATGAAATTGACATCAACCCAATTAGGAACGCAAACTATTTTTTCCGGGGGTACTCCCTGAGAGTGCAATTTTTTGACAAAACCGCTGTCGATGACGCTGACTTGGCTGGCTGTGCTGTAGGCAAATTTTTCGAGGGCGTCAGCAATGCGAATTAGCACTCCGTTTTTTTTGACCAAGCCGACGCGCACGGCTGCTTCTGAGACGATATCTTGTACGTTGAGGACGATCGGGATATTGCGAGTCCAGCCGTAAAAGGCGACTGGGACGCAAATCGGTAAAGGTGGCATTGTGGAGAAAATCACGTCGGGACGCCAGCCTCTGAAGGCTTGGACGGCGCTGGATGCGACAAAACTACCGTCTAGCAACAGCCGGTCTAGGAGGCTGGGATGGGGGCCGTTGACGCGCAGGTAGCTGCGCTGAATTGTGACGCCGTTGTGTTCTTCGGTGAGGTAGAATTTGCCCCGATATTGCGGATAAATTCGCCGCTGGGGATAGTTGGGCATTCCGGTGACGACTCGGACTTGGTGGCCGCGCTTGACTAGGCCTTGGGCTAGTTCTGTCATCAGGGGGGCGATGCCGATCGGCTCTGGATAGTAGTTATAGGAATAAATTAGAATACGCATAATATTTAGTTTGAAGCAAATTGGCCTGCCGCGACTAACTCGATCGTCCACCCGGTAAATTGCAGAGGATGTGGTTGGGTTCCCGGGAGCATCTCAGGGGCGGCGCCCGGACCTGCCGACGATCGTCAGAAGCCGCCCAGGATCGGGCCCGCATCGCGCCCTTAGATAATGTTTTTGCGCATTACCAGGCAGTTGCAGCGATCGTCGGTACGGATATAGCGAAGCTCGTCGGTGAGCTTGTACATGAACACCAGTCCCCTTTCTCCTTCTCTGTCCAAGGGATCGCGCTGCTCTTGCAGGATCGAGCGCAGCTTTGATTCCAGGTTGAAGGGTTGACCCCTGTCCCAAATCCTAATTTCTAAGTAATCTGCAAACACTTTTACCTCAATGTCGATCGGCGTCTCGGGGGGCAAGTTCTGGTGAGCATGGCGGACAGCATTTGTAAAGCCTTCGTTAACAATCAGGCTGCACTGCCACCACAATTCCTGTGGTATCAGCGGCAGAACAATATTCTCCAACCATTCCGAAACTTGTGTCAGAGCCTTTAGGTCTGTTTTAACCTGAAGGTGGAACTCGGCATTTAGTTGCTCGTCTTTCATTTTTCTTCTCCCTGGTCGCCCCCCACCACCGCTGTAGTCAGCGCAGGTTGGAGAGGAAAAGGAGGGCAATGTCTTGGCAACATATTAGTTTAGTCAAGCTTGAGTTGAAGAAGCCCGTTTTGCCTCAAGGTGAGCATTCCTTTCGCACCATTTACTCGCACAGAAAATGAGAGGCTTCCGATACTGTAACCCGCCTCGGTAGGGCGTTTAAATAGGAAAAATTCCCGATTCAGTCGATTGAAGAATTGAAGAATTGAAGAATTGACTTGCAGCGCCGTGAATCAAAGGAACCCGAACTTTAGTCTAAAATTTTAGGTTTTCCACGACAGGAGTCGCAAAGCCAGTATCCGTTTTTGGGCGGGGTCAGTCGATTTGAGATTTGAGATTTTTCGATTTGAGATTTGACTCTCGCATTGAATCTTGGAGATTTAACAAGAGTGTAAAATGTTCGATCTCTCCACGACTGAAGTACGTGGCACGGTATCCGTTTTTGGGCAGGCGTCAGCTTGCCGGGAGTGATTTGAGATTCGACCGTGTTAGCAGTCGGTACTTTTCTCAACACACCTGAGTTCTTGTCGCGATCGAAAACCCTGCTGGCGTCATTCGATCGCGACCTCGAACTTGCAAATTGCTAATTAATGCTTCGATCGCAGATCTAGCAACTAGCTGCACATTTTCTTCGCTGTGAATTTTAACACTTAATACTAAGGTAAGTATCGCGAGCGATCGCCTGCTTGACTTGCGTATCGAGTTCGAGTTGCCGCCGCCCGTCGGCAACAGCAACGCCACAGTTCAGCGGTGGGTTGTTGACCGCTGCTACATAGCGCCACTATTTTTGTTAAACAGCACAGTTATGGTTTTAACAATTAGTTTCAGGTCATACATCAGGCTCCACTCTTGTTGGTATTTTAAATCTAAACGGATGACATCTTCAAAATCGCGCACTTTAGAGCGACCGTTAACTTGCCATTCGCCGGTCATCCCGGGCTTGACATCCAAACGCTGCCACTGAGGGACTTCGTAGCGCTCAACTTCGTCTGGGGTAGGGGGTCTGGTGCCGACTAGACTCATTTCGCCTTTGAGCACGTTCCAAAACTGCGGCAGTTCGTCAAGACTCGTCTTGCGCAAGATGCGCCCGACTTTGGTAATCCGCGGGTCGTTGTCATTTTTGAAAAATGCGCCGGAAGCTTGGTTTTTAATTTGAGCTTTCATGGCTTCGGCGTTGGTACACATCGATCGAAATTTCCAAATCCGAAATTTTCTCCCCATCCAGCCGCAGCGGGTTTGTGCAAAAAATATCGGGCCCGGATCGTTAATCGTGATGGCTGCGGCTATGGGTACGAGCAAAATTCCCGTAATCATCAAACCGACGATTGCCCCAACGACATCTATCAGCCGTTTCACCAACGATTGCACTGAGGGGTGCGTCATCGGTAGCTGATTGTCCGAGGAGTCGGTCACTGTGGGAGTTGAGGTTGCAGAAGGCTGCTCGATAGTCAGCACTTGATCTAGGCTGGTGAGAGCAAATACTGCCATCACCTGCGGCTTGAGGCTGTGCAGCACCAAGTCGCTACCGCGCTGTTTGGCAAATTTCAGATTGCTGACTAAAGCACCGATCCCGCTACTGTCAATGAATGTCGTCTGACTGAAGTCTAGGACAATTTTGCTGGGAACGGTGCTTCCAGAGAAAAGTTGCTGGCAGGTTGTCTTGAAGTTTACGGCTTCAAGTACGCTCAAGCGCACGGGTATGTGAACGGAGGGAATCTCGTCCAAGTACGTAACCCGAAAATCTGCCTCTGGGGTTTGGCTGACCATGAAGTCCTAGTTTCAAATTTCAAGCTGATGTCTTTAGCCTATTGTGTCCTAGCCGCTCCACCTTTACCAAATATTGTTCTTATCAAAAGGCTAGCTTTATGCAAACTTTACAATAACGCTTGAAAATTCGATCGGCGAGCGTCCCGATATCAAAGGCAAGGGTAGACTTGAGTCTACCCGTCAAAGTTTGGGCGGAAAGATTTTTTGAACGCAGCCGCTGCCAAACTGGTATTACCGCAGTTAACACGAAAGTCAAAAGTTAACCGTTAACTTGAAAACCCCCGCACCAAACGTCGGGGGATGAGGTTAAGAATTGTAGACGTTTTCTGACTGGGAGGTTTCGCGGGTGATGGGTTTGACTTTGGCTTTGGCTTTGGCTGCGTTGCGTTTCAGGGCCTGGAGACGAGCTTCGTACTTAGCCCGTTGAGTTTTTTTGGAAGTTTGCTCGATTAAGGTTTTTAAGGCGCTGCCGAGGCTTTTGTAGGCGTTTGGGAGGGTGTAGCCGAAGCGGGTGGCCAGGGCGAGGGCTTTTTCGTCAGCATCTACTGCTTCTTTTAAACTTTTCTCTCCGTTGTTTTTTTGGTAAAGTCTCCAGCCGGAGACGCCGCACAGAGATAGGGCCAGTAACAGCAGCAAGCCGTCTTGCACCCAAAGTTCGCCGACGGCGCCGCCTAAACCGATGGCGAGGGCAGCCATTTCCCAACCGTCTCTGGGGATGGTGTCGTTTTGGATTCTGGCGACTTCGTGCCAAAATAGGAGGTTGCGCTGATCCATTGCTAGCTGTTCCCAGCGGATCAGGTCTATCTGTATTTCTACCTGGTCTTTGCCTATTTCTTCGCTGCGGATCAGGGTGGGATTAACTTCTATTGTTTTTTCTACTGTTACCCAACTTTGGAGTTCTGGGGGCAGTATGTTTTTCAAGCGCCGGATCTCACTCATCTCGGCTCTTGCTGTAGAGGTTGCATAGGATGTCATAGCTCCGGCCTATTGATTTTCTAAAGGTTAGTATGTGTCTATTTCTGGAGTATAGCAAACCTTGAATGCAAATCTAGTCGAGCAACGGGGGTCGATCGACCTTTTGGCAATTTTACTTGATTTTACTCGCTCGGGGGCGATCGCAACTGCGCGATCGATCGTTTCCTTTCGACTATTTCATCAACGGTTGGATTTCTTGGCGCAATTTCGACCAAGCCGCCAAAACATCAGGCTTAGAAGTTATGCCTTTTTGAACTAAAACCACCCCGTCCAATACTTCAGCAATTCCGTAAGAACCGTTCTGCAGAGCTTCGTCTGTAAAACGCACTCCCCCCCTAACTCTACCTCGGTCAACGGGAGCTTTTAAATTATTCTGCTGCAACTGCCACAAATCTAACAGCGCATAATCGACCTCCACCACTTTTCCCTGTTCATCTTTCATCTGCATTACTTCTAAACGAATCAGATTTCGGCGGCCCGAAAGGTGAGAAACTATATAACCGCTAGTGGAAACGCTAGCATCTTGAGGAATCAAACTTAAGACTTTTTTGACATTAGCTGCATGACCCAGTTGAGCCGGCAAAGATTGATAAACCCAAGGTTGAAAAGAATAAGGAGAAATAAAATACAAAGCTCGACCCGGATTAGAAGTGTAGGTAAGTACGATCGACAAACCAATACACCCAATCCAGAAGCGGTGGAGCCTCGGTTTAAATTTATCTTGATGCTGCGACCACCACAGTATTGTACCGTAAAATAACCCCGGAATTACAGCAAAGGTGTAGCGAGTGTTGATGGATGTAGCAGCCTGATTAACAACTTGCAGCAGCAGAACCAGTAAAGGAAAAACAGTCATTATCCACGCGCTCGGAGTAATAACAGGTACAAATGCTAAGGGCAACCAATGACCTAAAAGGTATAAAATTCTCCTCCCTGCATCTTTAAAAAATACTTCAATCATTATCTGAGGTTGGCTGATAATCGCCCACAGCAGTTCTAGAGTTGACGGATTCTCCGTTTTGACGAATTTCCTAAAGTAATTAGCTATGTACAGGCGGGAATTGTCAGCCGAAAACATCGGCATAATTGTATTAGTTACGAACACCACATAGCTAAAGCCCAGAGCGCACAAAGCTATGCCCGCCCGGGGGTAGCGGCGGCTGACAACTAAATACGCTCCGATCCCAAACAAGCTAATTCCAGCATCTTCGCGAGTGCCTAAAGTTAAAACTGCGAACAGCCAAAATAGCGACCAGCGCTGCTTTTCTAATGCTAGGAGCAAGCTAAATACAAATAGAGGAATTTGGCAGTGTTCGTAAAAATTTCCCAGCGTCGGGCCTATGACACCGTTTGCTCCGTAATAGCTGGCTACTATCATTACCGAAAGGGGAACAGATAGATAATGTCTTGCTAAGAAATACAGCACTATTCCGGCGGCGGCAATTAAACCTACTTGCAAAACAATCAAAGTAACAGGAGAGGGAAATAAGGCATAAATCGGCATCCAAATCAAAAAATCTATAACAAAGTGTTGCCCTAAATGGATGTAAGACGGGTATGACAGTTGTCTGTCCATCAACGAGGCGCTAGAAGCGGCTGAGGACATTGAACTTTGAAAAAATCTGCCGTGTACGCTATTCCAAAATACTTGGTTAAATAGGCCGTGATCGTAGGTGGATAAGAAGCTTTCGTAGCGGATTATGCTAAAAGTTAAAACTAATATAAAAAAAATGGCTGCTAGGATTGTAACTTGACGCAATCCTGTTTGATTGTTCCACGAGTCGAGAGGTTTGAATTTCATAGTTTTTACTGCACCAGATATTTTTTCTAAGGTTGATAGGACTTACCCACAGGTTGCCAGAAACCGGGTTTTTCGCCAAAATACTTGGCTCAAACCGTTAATAAGAGTTAAAAAACCCGGTTTCTTTAGTCGGAGTGCTCAAGCCCTGGCTGACTGAAGTTGTGCTTAAATTCGGAAATAGAAATAAATTTTCCTTGGGTTTTAAGTTTTGTAAGGTATTTTTCTAATTTGTCAATCATTTTGCTGCCTGAGTCTTTTTTGACGTAACCTGGTAATTTAAACTGGGAAATATCTGTGAATTCCCAGGGGTGAAAGTAGATGTTCAGATACGAGTCTGTTTCTAGGGTTAGCTTGGCTGCTAATTGTATCGCTGACAGGGGGAAGTTTTTAAAGCTCAACCAAAATAAGGGAAATCTGATCAGAGGAGTAACTGAAATGGGAAGGTTGAGCAGTTTATTGGTATAATATGCAGTTCTGGGTTTAGATAAATTGTTGTATCTACCGGGGATATAGGTGGGATTCATTGACGAGTTGTATTCGTAGCCTGCTTTTTCTATTTCTATGTCGTCAACGGGCTGAAGTCTTGCCATCCTGAATCCAGTGACGTGAGTATTAGTTATTTCTTCTAACGTTTGTTTGGATTTTTGTAAATCTTCTAGGCAAAATTGAGAGTGGTAAAAGCCGTGGGAGGCGATTTCGTGGTGTTTTGATAGTTCTCTGATTGTATCTCGGTTGTGGAGTGCAAAGTTGGCTGTGACAAAAAATGTGGCTGTAATCTCTAATCTGTCGAGAAGTACAATAATATTTGACAAGCCTCGGCTAGAGATTTCAAATTTTATCTCGTCTTCCAGGGGTTGACCGTATTCTTCGGGGATGTCAAATTCTTCTATGTCAAAGCTCAACAAGATTGATTTATTCATAGTAGCCAGCGCGGTCGTTGTATCTAATTTTAAACAAGCAGCTCAGCATTTTTAGGGAATCTTTAAGTATGTTGACTTGAGAAAGTTTGTAGAGGTGTTGCTGGGAAACTCGGGCGGGAATTTCACCAATTGTATATCCTTTCTTTTTGGCTAAGAAAAGCAGTTCGGCATCAAATGAAAAGCCTGTAAGTGTTTGTCTTTTAAAGATTTCTTGGGCTGGCATTTTTTTAAATCCTTTGAGTCCGGCTTGCATATCTCTATAGGGTAGATTCAGGATGGCTCGGGAAATTAAGTTAAATATTTTGCCGGCTATTTTTCTGAGTAAGGTAAGATTTCGGAAGTTTTCTCGATCGAGATTTCTGCAACCAATTACAACATCAAATTTTTCTAATTTTTCTACTAAGGGTTCGAGGTGTTCGAGGGAGTAAGCTAAGTCGCCATCCATAAAGCAAATGCAGTCGGCGTCTAAATGTCCGCATCCTTTTTTTACGGCATACCCTTTGCCTTGACGGTTGCTGTAAGAAATGAGTTTGATGTGATGTGTGGGGAAAGTTTGGAGTTTATTGTCTATAATTTCTAGGGTATTGTCCGTTGAGCCGTCATTAACAATGATAAAATTGTAAGCGTGATTTTTTTGAGAAAATTCTAAAATTCTGTCAAAGGTTTGCTCTATGCAATTTGCTTCGTTGTAAACAGGCAGAATTACCGCTATCTTCATCATTGTGGTTCGATCGGACTTTCGCAGAAATATGCTACCACCTCGGGGGGGAAATCACAAGTAAAGAAAATCACTTGGAAAAAATTCGGGCAACAAATAAACATTGTCAGCTTTGGACCCGGGTGGCACGAAAAGTGCGATCGCCATAAATTGTATCATGCTAGACTTGACCTAGCTCATCTTTACGGAAGACGCGATCGACAATCTAGACACTCCCAGCACCTGGGATCAAAAAACCCTCATACTGCCGCCTGACCCCTATACCTCATGAGGTTGTAATTGTCAATGGTAAATTATTTAGTTAACAAATGGCCGGAGTATTTTAAACCCGGTATGACGCCCCGAAAAAAACGCATTATTAGCTTTTTACTCGCATTCCTCCTAACTTTCATCACTTATCAAGTAATCCTAGAAATCATCACAGTAGAAATTCCGATTTTCGGCTTTCACGATATAGTTGACCTTCGGAATCCCCAGGAAATACCGCCGCAGCGGCGAGACTTTCCCGGCGACTACAGCCAGCAAAACTTGGAACCTTTTTTAGAGGATTTAGTCAGCCATAACTATTGGTTTTTGTCAACCCAAGAACTTTACGAGTATTTCATCGCCAATCCCAAAAAGCCGGTGCCGAGTGAATATCGCGATCGCAAAAAAGTTATGATTTCCTTTGACGATGGAAACAAAAGCATTTATACGCACTTACTCCCGATTTTACAAAAACTCGAAAATAAATATGGCAGAAAAACTAAAGTAGTTGTATTTGTCAACTCCGGCTTCTTAGGGCGTCAAGACTCACTCATAAAAAAGGTAACTTGTCAAGACTTAAGAGACGGAATGCAAAAAGGTTTTTATGATATTCAATCCCACGGACTGAACCACGAAAATCTTACAAAAATTTCTATGACAGCATTAGACAGAGAACTATCTCAAGACCAAATTATACTCAGAAAATGCACCAAAGACTTAGATCCAAATCAAATAGTTGCTTCTCACATAGCCTACCCCTTTGGCGCCGTCAACAAAGAAGTTGACAAATACCTCGTCAAATACTTCTCATCAGGATACTTGTACGACAGTCTCAAATTAAAATTGCGGTTTTTTCCACCCAATAAATACCGTATTTCGAGATTAACAGTCAACAAAAAACACTCCGCAGAAAGACTCAGCAGCCTAGCATTAGGAAGCTGGCTACACAAACTAATTGGCAAAAAATAAGCTAGACAGCTTTTACAGTTATTCAATGAAGAATTGGTGAGTGCATTGGAACACACAACATCGGAATCACAAAATAGCATCAAAAACCAAAAACCGCTAGCAATTGCTGCCGTTCCCCAACGCGCCGACGCGCTGGATGCGCTGCGCGGACTAGCAGTTTTAGCAATGGTTTTATCAGGTACAATAGCCCGCCAAACATTACCTGCGTGGATGTATCACGCCCAACTGCCACCGCCAGACCATGCTTTCAACAATAAACTGGCAGGATTAACCTGGGTTGATTTAGTTTTCCCCTTCTTTTTGTTTGCAATGGGGGCCGCCATACCGCTAGCTTTATCGCGCCGCCTCGCCAAGGGATGGGATACAAAAAAAGTAATTTTCTCGATTTTGCAAAGAGGCTTTTTGTTAGCATCATTTGCCATATTTCTCCAGCACATTCGCCCGGGTACAATTAACCCCGACGCATCTACCGCCGACAAGTGGTGGCTGGCTTTATGCGGATTTGTAATACTATTTTTGATGTACGTTCGCTGGCCCCAAAAGTGGTCTGTGTGGCGGCGCAGAGGGTTAACCATTGCTGCTTGGAGTGCCGGGATTGGCTTCGTATCTCAAATCAAATATCCCAACGGTGTAGGATTTTCTCTTAACCGCAGCGATATTATCTTGATGGTACTCGCAAATGTGGCGGTTTTCGGCTCGATAATTTGGCTGTTTACTCGTTCAAATGTGTGGTTGCGAGTGGGATTTTTGGGCTTGCTGTTGGCGGCGCGGCTGTCTTCTCATACTGACGGTTGGATTAAGTCTGTTTGGCTGTACTCTCCTGCACCTTGGCTGTTTCAATTTGATTATTTAAAGTATTTGTTTGTAGTGATTCCCGGTACAATTGCGGGCGATTTGCTGGGTCGGTGGATAGAGTATCGTTCGCCGGAAGAGGCGAGTTATGCTAGCTGGAAGAGTTGGCGCTATTTCAGCATTATGATTTTGATGTTTGCTGTCAATTTAGTGTTGTTAATTGGACTGCAAGCTAGATTGGTGTGGCAGGCTTCATTAGTGACGGTGGTGCTGTGTTTGTGCGGTTTGCTTTTGTTGAAAAATCCTCGGAATGTCACGGAAAATGTCTTGAACCGCCTTTACAAATGGGGGTTTTATTGGCTGGTTCTGGGTTTGCTGTTTGAGCCTTATGAGGGTGGAATTAAGAAAGATTCGGCGACGATGAGTTACTTTTTTGTAACTACTGGAATGGCGATTTTTCTGTTGATTGGGTTGACGATAATTATCGATGTGTTTCACAAGAGATGGTTTTTGCAGTTGTTTATTGATAACGGGGTGAATCCGATGATTGGCTATGCGGGATTTGCGAATATTATCTGGCCAATCCTGATTTTAAGTAAATGGGAACCGATGATTGTTGAGATGACTTCAACTTCTCCATTTATGGGGTTTTTGAGGGGTTTTGGATATACGGCAATTTTGGCGTTAATTGTGGTAGTGTGTACGAGGTTGAAACTCTTTTTGAGAACGTGAATTCTGAGGTTTAAATTGGTTTAAGTTGATATATTGTCACGCCATGTGAAAGTTATTTGCTCATCAGCTTGCCTAAACTCAATATTAAATCTATCGAACACAACTTCTCGACCCAAAAGCAATTGTTCTCCGCCTGTGTCTTTTTGCAACCATGCCACAGGAGCCAGAAAACTATTACCATCTATTGTCATTTCAACGTCGCGTAAAACATAATTCACCCTGCCGCCTATAGTCTCTGCTAATAACGTAGATTCGGCATCAGCTAAAGCATATCCTAAATCGTGACCAACTTTTAAGGAAATTAAACTTAATTCTGCCCCAGAGTCTACTAACATCATTGTGGAAAGCTCCAAATCTCTATGTTTCAACTTTACACGATAGTTGGGCTGCCAATCGTGGCGAGTAACTGTACGAAAGTGAATCGGTAAAATCTGAATAGAAGCTGTTTGACGGGGAACTAAGTAAATTACAAAAGACTCTCCTGAAGCTTTTGCTAAATCCAAAACTTCACGCAAATTTTCGCTGTGAGCGATTAATCTTTGAGCATTGTAAGCAATATATTGATTGCGATATAAGTCTAATAACATCCGACGGTTGTTATTCAACCATTTCAGCATTTCGCTGCTTTCTTCTTGAAAAAGAGTTCTATTCATAGGAGTTACTGATTTTGAGGGTTCCTTACTAATTTTTGGTTTGTGACGGAAACTACAGGGAGTTACCGCTTATGAAAGTGACTTGATAATTCCGCTTTCCAACTGATAAATTGCTGCCATGATTCCGGTTTCAGGATTTGTGAGCAGTGATTTTTTCACATCTTTCAAGTATTCTACAATGTGTTCCCGCAAAATCGGTCTTTCGACTTGGACTGTGTGATTGTAATCCCACAAATCCCAGATGATAATGCCGATGCCGACAATCGGGTCGATTAAACCTACTCCCAACTGACTAGCAACTGTACCGCCTGTTTTTGTGGCTACCTTGGCGGCGGCTTTGCTGGCAACTTTTGCTGTAACTTTGCTGCCCACTTTAGCTGCCATTCCTAATATTAAGGGTTTAGCAAGCAAGTAGCCGCTGCCGCCAACTAATACTTTTAATGATAAATTCGAGATGTTTCCTTTGTCGCTAATTGTGGTGGCAATATCGTTGAGATATTTGTCCCACTGTACTTGGGGTATGTTATAATTGTTTTGAACTACTTTCACATTTTTGCTGACTTCGGCTATGTACAAGTTAGCAGTATCTTGAGTGATTAATTGGAATCGCAGTTGAGCGTTTTTGGGTACCAGCACGCGGTTAGCAAATTCTCTTTGGAAGTCTTCGGTTAATTTTTCGGAAACGGCACGAGATGCTGCTGTCATGTCAAACCTGTTGAGTACGGCTGATTTGACGAAGTTGAAAGGGACTGTAAACTCCATCTTTTTTTGATTGAAGTAATCGAAGTACCAATCGAGGAAGCTGTTGTCTACTCGTGCTATTACTTCGGTTTCCCATTTGTCTAATTCTTTTGATGCGAAGGTTTCGGCTGTTGTATGGGCTGTTTGGATGGCGTTTTTAATGTCTTGGTTGACTTTGCTGAAGTCGTGGGGCGGGGAGACTACAACGGCTGTGGTTCCGGTATTTGTTAGCGACTGGGATATTAGAAAGTTGCCTAAGAGGGGAATGATGACTACTAGAATGACAACTGTCCAAATCATCGGTGTCACGGTTTTGATAAACTGAGCGATGACTTTGAGGCGTTCTGTTTTCTCTGAATAGCTGATTTTTTCGCTGTCTCGACTCATGGCGGTTCTGCAAGTGATGAGAATTTCTGGCTAGTTTTGATTATAGGCGGCAGTTTCTGAATTGTGTTACGGGGGTTTAGTCCGCGATTCGGGAATGGTTGGGGGAGAAGGGCGATCGCGATCGCACCTATCCCAAAGAAAATCGCGATTTTTTATTCGGGTAAATTTTCGCGTCGCGTAAAAATTATTTGCTCGTCAGCTTGTCTGAATTCAATGTTGAAGACAATGTATCAGGGGCTGATTTAATTCCCTTCAAAATACTTACTTCTAACTGATTAATTGCTGTCATGATGCCACTTTCGGGATTCTTTAACAGTGAACTTTTCACTTGATCCAAGTAGGCTAAAATGTTCTGACGCAAAATTGGTCTTTCTACTTGGACTGTGCGATGGTAATCCCAGATATCCCAAATCAATATACCTACACCCACAATAGGATCTATCAGACTAACCCCAAGCTGACCCGCAACGGTTCCACCAGTTTTTGCTGCCATCTTTGCCGCAGCCTTTCCAGCAAACTTGGTCATAACTTTACTTCCTACCTTGCTTGCCAATCCAATAAGTAAAGGTTTAGTGACTATGTAACCGCCGCCGCCAATTAATACTCTTAACGAAAAATTGGATAGAGTGCCCTCCGTGTCATTAATGGTTACAGCAATATCATTCAGATACTTTTCCCACTCTCCTTGAGGGATGTTATAACTGCTTTGAATGCCTTTAATGTTATTGCCAAGTTCGGAGATATACAAGTTAGTGGTTTCTGTAGTGATTGATTCCAATCTCATTTGTGCAATTTTGGGAACCAGTACCCGCTTAGCAAATTCTCTTTGAAAATCTTCTGTTAACTTTTCAGCAACTTTTTGAGATGCTGCTGACATATCAAATTTATGAGTTACAGCAGAAACAATAAACTTAAAAGGAGTCGCAAACTCCATTTTTTTCTGATTAAAATAATCAAAATACCAATCTAAGAAGCTATCGACGCGCCCGTTTAATTCTCCTTCCCATGTATCTAACTCTTTAGAAGCAAAATTTTCAGCTAGAGCGTGGGATTTTTTAATAGCACCTTGAATCTCTAGGCTAACTTTGCTCAAGTCAGGGGGGGCGGGAACCGTAACTGTTGATATTGGAGATGATAATGAGCGGTTAGAAGTTACCGACTGTGAAATTATCCAATTACCTAAAAGTGGAATAATTACCAGCCCGATAACACCTGCCCAAATTAGAGGGGTCACTGCTTTGAGCAACTTAGTTATGACTTTTAGTCGGTCTGTCTTTTCAGCATAAGTCGCGTTTTCATTTACTACCTGCTGCTCTAATTTAATTTGGCTATTTGAATCGATCGAGGGGCTGTCGCCTTGATTGGTAACATTAGTAACTGAGGCGCTCGCAGGTTCGCTGGCAGGCACAGCCTCTAAATTCTGACTTGGCTCGTCGCTCATATGAATTCCTTTGTTAATGAGAACTAAATTATTTATTTTCAGGGCTTTCTTCGGATGTCAAATACTCTTTTGTCTCGGTTGCTAAACGCCCTGTTGGGCCTCTTTCAACTATACTTGACTTCTTTAAGAAGAGTCCCAGTATCAGTGCCCCTGCGACTGGAAAGAACCAGAACAGAATCAAGGAAAGGAAAGCTCCGATCGCTACTCCTGCCTGTTCTGCCTCTGTTGAAGCTTGGCTGCCAACTCCTATTATAGTTAATACTAGCGAGGCAAACATAAAAACTGTCCAGAAAAGGGCAAAGCTTTTCAGAATGTTCCAAGCTGTGCCACCCTCGCGCACTTCACCAACCATTAAAGGTCGTCTAGCGATGTAAACCGGCAATACGATCGGCCCTAACAAAAAAGTTCCAATCGCCCAAGGAACTATTGCTTGCTTTTTCAATATAAATGAACCAAATTGTAAATTTCCTGTTGCCCAAGGAAAAGTTGGATCGATTTTTCTTTTTAGTGAATCCCTATATACCCAAAAGCCAAGAATTCCATAGATTAATAAGTAAGACACAGATAGCTCCTTACGATTTATTAACAAAAATTAACTACTTTTAATTTTGGCGGTGAACGTATTGCCTGTCAAGTCATATAAAGTTGGATAAAGTAGGTATTTTATTTTGAATTTAGTTGAAAAAAGCTGGATTTAGCTGGTTGAGTTGGAAAAAGTTATATTTAGTTATGTTATAATATAATTAAAAATTTACCTCCAACTGACCAATGGATGTTGAAGAAATCTTAGAATTTGCCGATCATCTGGTTTTTGCCATGACGGGCAAACACCTAGATAATCTGCAAAAGGCTATATTGCGGGGGGCGTGGGACAATCAAAAATATAAAGAAATTGCTAGGCATCATCATCGCTCTGAAATATATGTTAGAGAAGTTGGCTTCCGGTTGTGGCGGTTACTTTCAAATGTATTAGGTGAAGAACTAAATAAAACAAATTTTCGGGCAGCACTAGAGCGACGCTGGCGATTTTCTCAACTTTTGCCATTTTGGAAAGCTTTTGTAGAAACTAATAACAGTCAAGGAAAAAGTTTGCCATCCTTAGAACTATTAGACTGCCAGCAGCTAGACAGCGATATCTCTGTAGCTTATAAGGATGCCCGCGTCTTATCTTTTTCTCCAGAATTTACCGCTACCTCACACCCAAATTTAGGGGAAGCACCTGATATCTCTCCTTTCTACGGACGCACTGAGGAACTAACTACGCTAAAAAAATGGATCGTGCAGGAACGCTGTCGCTTAGTGACACTATTAGGGATGGGCGGTATTGGCAAAACAGCTTTAGCAGTGCAGTTAGTAGAACAGATTAAAGATAAATTTGACTGCGTTATTTGGCGAAGTCTGCAATTTTCACCACCTCTGGCAGGAATTCAAGCAAATCTGCTTCAATTCCTATCTAACCAGCACGCCCACCCCCCTTTTGCAGAGAAAAGCGAGGGAAAGTTTTTAGCGCTAAGCTTAGACGGTTTACTATCCCAGTCAATGGAATATTTGCAAAAGTATCGATGTCTGCTCGTTCTGGATGACGTGCAGATGATTTTCAGCAGCGGAAAATTAGCGGGTCACTACCAAACTGGATATGAGGATTATGGCTTACTATTCAAGCGAGTAGGAGAATTATATCATAATAGTTGTTTAGTCCTGCTCGGTTGCGACAAACCTAGAGAAATTACAGAATTAGAAGGCCAAAACCGACCTTGTAGGTCTATGCAACTGCAAGGTTTAGAGCCGCAAGCTGGACAGGAAATTCTCAAAGATAAAGGTTTAGTTGAAGACGAAAAATGGGAAATACTGATTGACTACTACCAAGGCAATCCCTTATGGTTAAATTTAGTTGCTACAGCGATTCAAGATTTCTTTAATGGCAGCGTTTCTGAATTCTGGCAATACTCTCCGCTGTTTTTGGGTGAAGATTTGAAATGTAGATTGCATCAAGAGTTTAACCGCTTGTCAGATTTAGAAAAACAGGTAATGTCTGTCCTTGCCAATGAGCCTGAGTCAGTTTCTATCTCAAAATTACTACAGCAAATACAGATATTTCCGACTGATTTACTCGATGCGGTACAATCGTTAGGGCGACGTTCTTTGATTTCAAAAGAAGCACTCAATAAAGGAATAGTTTTCACTCTTCAGCCTGTAGTAAGACAATATGTAAAAACTCAATATGCTCGAAGTTCAAGATGAGGCGATCGCTCTCTTCCCCTCCTGATTCTACACCTTTTGCGCTTTGGCGGTTCATAAAAAAATAAAATAGCGATCGCCCTTTAACCGTCCCTCAAACTTGATAATCCTTATCTGATTATCTTTTAGCTTGCTTTACTTAACACAACCAGAATGTACTGGTCAAGACTAACTCCTTCGCTTTCGGCTTTTTCTGCTAAACTCAAATGCAGAGATTTAGGAATCTGTAACAACAACTTACCGCTATACTCAACCTCCGTTGCAGGTAAAGGAATCTTCTCTTCACATTCATAAGCTGTCTCTATCCACAATTCCCTAGCTTCCTCAATATTCTCCATCGCTTCCGACAAAGTTTCCCCCACAGACATACAACCCGGAAGGTCTTTTATCATCGCCGTAAAACCTTCAGATTCTGGATAAAAAGTAATAGGATATTTCAGACTCAAATAATAATCCAGAGATTTGAATTGACTTTCAGCCGCGTTCATCTGCGTTAATCTGCCTACATCAGCGGTTCAAAAAAAAATAAGGTGAGCAACGCCCACCTTACTATCTTAGCTAAAGCGACTAAACCTTAGCTTCTTTCTTCACCAAATCACCCCAACCCAAATCCTTCAGGGAATTATTCCGGCGCAGCGGACGAGTCACCAACTCCAAAATATCCCGCGCATTACCAAAGCCGTGAATCTGAGCAAAAGTAAACTCAACAGACCACTTAGTATTAATTCCCCGCGCTTCCAAAGGATTAGCGTGAGCCATACCAGTAATCACCAAGTCAATATTCTGCTCGTAAATCCGGTGAAGCTGATTGTAATTGTCGGGTTTTTCGACAATCCGAGGAGTAGGAACTCCCATCTCGTGACAAGTCTTTTCTAACAGCGCCAACTCGGCGGCTTGATAGCGCTTGTCCATGTAAGGAATGCCGATTTCCGGGCAAGTCATGCCGCAGCGAATCAAGAAACGTGCTAAAGAAATTTCTAGCAAGTTGTCGCCCATAAAGAAGACTGATTTGCCGCGAATGATTTGCAGGTAATCTTCCAAACCGGCCCAGATTTGCGCTTCTCTTTCGTCCAAACCTTTTGGTTCGATGCCCAAAACTGAGCAAATCTTCTCAATCCAAGCGCGAGTTCCGTCTGGGCCGATCGGGAATGGCGCACCAATTAGCTTACACTTGCGGCGGCGCATCAACGTAGAAGCAGTGCGCGACAAGAACGGATTCATGCCAGATACATAATAGCCTTCTTCCAAGACTGGCAATTCTGTGTAGCGCTTGGAAGGAAGCCAACCGGAAACTTTGATTCCTTGCTTCTTCAATTCTAAGGTTAGCTGAGTGACAACTGGGTCGGGCAAGGAACCGAAAAGTACCAGCGGTGTGTGCTTGACATATTCGGATTCGTCTGCTGCTACTTCTTCTTTTTTCTTACCGAAATTCAGCAGTTGAGAGATAGCATTTCTTTCCTGTTTCTGAGCTTCTACAACAGGAGCTTTGTCAGGGCATTTAGCAGCCATAGCTGCCAAAACGGTATCTTCCCCTTGAGTAAAAGCGTAATCCAAGCCGTTAGCGCGCGCTGTGACGATGGGAATGCCAATTTCTGCTTCGAGTTTCGGTGCTAACCCTTCCAAGTCCATTTTGATGATTTCGGTGGTGCAGGTGCCGATCCAGACGATTACACTGGGGTTGCGATCGCGCTTAATTTGCAAGCACAGCCGCTTCAACTCGTCAAAATCGTTTAATTGAGCGGAAATATCGCCTTCTTCCAGCTCAGCCATTGCATAGCGGGGTTCGGCAAAAATCATCACGCCCATGGCGTTTTGCAAGAAATAGCCGCAAGTCTTGGTACCGATGACCAAGAAAAAGCTATCTTCAATTTTTTGATAAAGCCAAGCTACGCAGCTAATCGGACAAAATGTGTGATAATTGCCTGTTTCGCATTCAAAGTTTAAAGCTTCTGGTTCGGTAGTAGTAATAGCAGTCATATCTCAAATGTTCTCCCTTTAAATTGTTTTTAGTCTCGAACTGGACAGGTGCCGGAGCGAGGAAGTACCTGTGTTTGGCGATCGCGAACAGGCGCAGGAGCGAAAAAACATCTGTTAAAGTGCGATCGCACGAGTGGCAGCGAACAATAATAGAAATACTGGCTTTGGCGTAATTCCTCTGAAAAATAGATGCAGCCAACTGAAATATTTCCGCAGCAGCCGCAGCCTTCTAAATTTGACCTAAAAAATTCTGCGCGAGGGCTTATAATCCCTCACAGCAGGGATTTAGTGTTGTTCAAATTTAGAAATAAAAAGCCATTTGATAGTTGTGAGTTTGAGTTAATTAAAAATTTACAACTCGCAACTCACAACTCATACCATTTTCGATTTTCGATTGGGAATGACTGAGGTCGCTCAGGGTTTGGAACACGGGCCTACAGTTGCATTCTTTTTGAGAAATGGTATCACAAATAGAGCGGGAAACTTCAAGACTAGGATAGACTTGGGCGATCGCAACCTTACTTAAAATCCGACAAAAAGCCCGAAATCTCTTCATCCTCATCATCGGAATCCAAATCGCCGAGACCTAGAGCATCTAAATCATCTTCATCAGGATCTCCGGTAGTTGCTTCCCCCAGATCGTCAAGTCCGAGATCGTCGAGGTCATCGTTATCAGATACAGAGAAATCATCGTCAAGACCATCTTCGTCCAAGTCGCCCAGATCCATGTCTAGGTCATCTGAGGTCGTTGCCCCAAACGGATCGGGTATTGCTTCGGCGACAAAATCTGCATCTTCTTCCCCAAACGGATCGGATATCCCCGCTTCGAGATCCCCAGAGGTCAAAGTCCCAAATGCTGAGGCTTCATCTTCCTCGTCATCGCCGAGGTCGAGACCGC
>NZ_JAUBVK010000015.1:155637-156217 GCF_036705795.1 Microcoleus sp. ARI1-B5 | reverse complement strand
CCAAAGCCGACGCTTCATCTTCCTCATCGTCGAGGTCGAGACCGCCCAAAGCCGACGCTTCATCTTCCTCATCGTCGAGGTCGAGACCGCCCAAAGCCGACGCTTCATCTTCCTCATCGTCGCCCATATCGAAGTCTGATACGGCGTCTTCCTCATCGTCGCCCATATCGAAGTCTGATACGGCGTCTTCCTCATCGTCGCCCATATCGAAGTCTGATACGGCGTCTTCCTCATCGTCGCCGAGACCGAGACCGTCCAAAGCCGAGGCTTCTTCATCCTCGTCATCGTCCATATCGAAGTCGGAGACAGCTTCATCCTCGTCATCGTCCATGTCGAAGTCGGAGACAGCTTCTTCATCCTCGTCATCGTCCATGTCGAAGTCGGAGACAGCTTCATCCTCGTCATCGTCCATGTCGAAGTCGGAGACAGCTTCATCCTCGTCATCCTCGAAGGATTCCTCCTCCGAACTCATTGCTGACGCTGCTGCCGCCAGACCGGCGACTCCGGCGACTCCGGCCGCTACTCCGGCTGCTGCTAAGGCCGCACCGCCTAATTTATTAGATTTGGCCGTTTCGGGTGC
>NZ_JAUBVK010000015.1:146084-155537 GCF_036705795.1 Microcoleus sp. ARI1-B5 | reverse complement strand
AGCAGTTGCAGTTTGAGCTGCTGCGGGTGCAGCAGTTGCAGTTTGAGCTGCTGCGGGTGCAGCAGTTGCAGTTTGAGCTGCTGCGGGTGCAGCAGTTGCAGTTTGAGTCGCTGCTGCGGGTGTTGGAGATTGACCGATCGTCTGTGGCGCGGTATTTGAAGCCATACCCAGCGCTATGTCCGGGTCAAAATTTAGACCCAAGACTTCGATCAGGCTGTCTGCATCCGGCTTGAGTTTTGAGAAGGGCAGCATTAATTGCTGGAGTTCCGGCTCCAGGGCAGCCGCAATTCCCAGGATGAGGTAAGAAACAGGCCTTTTCCCGCCGTCGGGTGTGGCGACCGTGTTGTCAGCCGTCATGTGCAGGAGCAGCCAAGTCCGATTTGCCTGGTAGTAGTCCAACCACTTCTGTTTGAGAGCAACTGAAAAAGTATCAAAAAAAGCCATAACCTCTTTATCCTCATCCTGATCGCTAGACCTATTAAACCATCATCAGGTCTAGCTCATCTTCCTCCTTCTTGACCACCGGTTGCACAGGATTTAGATAAAAATCTGACAGCAAGGAGAATAAATCGCGATCGGGCGTGTCGTTGGGCACTACTCCTTCTGGCATTGCCAAAATCTGGTCAGCGATGTTGAGGTAGTAATCGCAGACGTAGTTGAGGGAGGGATCGCCCTCGGCCATCTCAAACAATGTTTTGCCTTTAACGCGAGAAACGCGGATGTCTTCAATTAGCGGCAGCACTTCCAGCACCGGCATCGGTACGGTGTCGATGTACTTGTCGATCAAGTCGCGCTTGGAGGTGCGGTTGCCAATTAAACCGGCGAGGCGCAACGGGTGAGTGCGGGCTTTTTCGCGGACTGAGGCGGCGATGCGGTTGGCTGCAAATAATGCGTCGAACCCGTTGTCGGTAACAATCATGCAGTAGTCTGCGTAGTTCAATGGGGCTGCAAAACCGCCGCACACTACGTCGCCGAGTACGTCAAACAGGATGACATCGTATTCCTCGAAGGCATTGAGTTCTTTGAGCAGTTTGACGGTTTCGCCGACTACGTAGCCGCCGCAACCAGCTCCTGCGGGCGGGCCGCCTGCTTCTACGCAGTCAACGCCGCCGTAGCCTTTGTAGATGACATCTTCGGGCCAAACGTCTTCGTAGTGATAGTCCTTTTCTTGAAGGGTGTCAATAATTGTGGGGATTAAAAAGCCTGTGAGGGTAAATGTGCTGTCGTGCTTTGGATCGCAACCGATTTGCAAAACTTTCTTGCCGCGCTTGGCTAGGGCAACGGAGATGTTGCAGCTTGTTGTCGATTTGCCAATTCCACCTTTTCCGTAAACTGCGAGTTTCACTCTTTGTTCTCCTATAGGTTTCTATCAAAACGATCGGGGCTGGGGTTTCACGCTTTGATGTTGCGATCGCCCAAATGCAATAGCCTTTCCTCCAATGCCCTTACTGCAATGCCATTCTTGTCAATTTGGGAGTCGGCGCTGCGTTACCTCGTTGAAAGCATTATTAGCTAACTTGCGAGGAAAAGAAAGGGGGCCTCCCAATGAAAATGCTAGTAAATTTGTTTATTTTGCATCTTTGGGCATCTTAGCTGCTTTTTGGATTTACCAATCTATTTTTATAATTATTTTACATTTTTAATTAATTTTAGAATACTTTCTTAATATAAAGAGGTACAAAAATAAAACAAAAATTAACTTCTCAAACAATCTCGGCTTTTGGCTTTGGGGCCTTGATGCAGGCAGTTGATGGCTTGTGCTGGTAACTCGAACCGGCACAAAGGTGCTGGTGGATGAGCAAAACGGGAGAGTGAGCTCGATTAATTGGGCCTGGGGATGCCAAAATTAGACGATTTTGGATTTTAGATTTTAGATTTTAGATTAGGAAAGAGTGATTTTGCTGGGGTTTTGAGTGTTGTGTAAAAAATTGTGAATTTTTAGGAATTAGCGGGAGGGGCGAGGCCGAGAGTGTCCGAGTGGGAGATTTGGGGGGAGTGTCGGATTGTCACAGTGGTGAAAATGTGACAACAGCCAACAGCCAACAGCCAACTGTCAACAGCCAACAGCCAACTGTCACAGGTCAACTGTCAACTGTCACAGGTCAACTGTCAACTGAGCTTCTGGCGATCGGAATTTCGATCGCAAACTCAGTACCCAGCCCAACTTCCGAAACGCAGTCGAGCCGCCCCCCGTGCTTTTCCACAACTAAATGGTAAGAAATCGACAGTCCCAACCCAGTACCCTTCCCGACTGGTTTGGTAGTAAAAAACGGGTCAAATAATTGGCGGCGGATCTCATCCGGTATGCCCCGCCCGTTGTCGGAAATGCGGATCGCCACAAAACCGCCAGCAACAACTTCAGTGCGAATTGTAATCGCGGGAAAAGTCAATGGAGAACTAGGAATTGACTGTGGTGGATTTTTCCCATTTCCCTTTGCCCATTTGCCATTCTGGATTGCTTCATCCAAAGCATCAATAGCATTGCCGATAATATTCATAAACACTTGATTGAGCTGGCCGCCACAGCACTCGACGCGGGGCAAATCGCCGTATTCCTTAATAATTTGAATAGCTGGATGTCCGCCTTGAGCTTTGAGCCGGTGCTGCAAAATCAGCAAAGTGCTATCTATGCCCTCGTGAATGTCAACGAGCTTGATGCTAGCTCGATCCGATCGCGAAAAATTGCGCATCGACAAAACTATTTGGCGGATGCGCTCGGTTCCTACTTGCATCGAAGACACGATCTTAGATAAGTCTTCCACCAAAAAATCGATTTCCATCTCTGCTGCTGCTTCCCGAATTTCCGAGACTGGTTCGGGATAGTGCTGCTGGTAAAGTTCCAATAGTTGGATCAATTCTTTGATGTAATGACTGGTGTGGGAAAGATTGCCGTAGATAAAATTAACCGGATTGTTAATTTCGTGAGCAATGCCGGCAATCATTTGTCCCAAAGAAGACATTTTTTCGGTGTGGACTAATTGAGTTTGAGTTTGCTGCAATTTCCGCACAGTTTCCTCTAATTGCTGCGCTTGATTTTTTAAGCAGGTTTGCTTTTGCCGCAGCACTTCTTCGACTCGCTGGCGCTTGATAATATCCCGTCTCAACAATTCATTTGATTCTAAAAGTTGAGCGGTGCGTTCTTCTACTTGTTTTTTTAAGTCGTCGTGAGCTTGGCGCAGGGCTTCTTGGGCCCGCTGCCGCTCTAAAATTTCTTGCTGCAAAAGTTCGTTGGTTTTCTGCAATTGGGCGGCTCTGTCGTCTACTGCTTGCTGCAAAAGCTCGATCGTCCCGTACATTTCAGATTGGTTAAAAACTTGCGGCAAACTTGTCATAGAGACAACGCCCAAAAGCTCTCCCTGACTGCCAGTTACTACCAAACGGCGCACGGAGTGCCGCTGCATGGACTGGTGGGCGCGGAAGAGGGAATCGCCGGGAGAGATGCAAAATAAAGGCGAACTCATGGCCTCAGTTGCGGAGATTTCGGAGAGGTTTAATTCGAGGGCGTGAAACTGCACAATGTCGCGCTCGGTGACAATGCCGATCGGGATTTGGTACTTTTCTATTGGTACGATCCGCTGTGGATGCTGAATTTGCTCTTCGACAATGACGACGCAACGGGATCGATGCTTGACCATGAGCTGGGCTAAATCGAGGGCACAGGCAGTTGTTGGCGCCGAAATGACTTCCTTCGTCATCACATCTGCCACACAGCGCAAATTGGTTAGCAAGTTCACCGGTTGCAGGGCTTCGTGAATGGCTTCGCGGGTGATGATACCGAGAAGTCGCGAGTCATCGTCTACTACGGGTAAGTGCCGGATGGAGTGCTGGCGCAAGGTGAACATTGCTGTGAAGATATCTTGAGACTCGGATTGTTTGAGGGTAATTGGCGATCGAGTCATTACCTCAGCAATTGTCAGTCCGATCGTACAAGCTTCGATGGTAGTTAGCTTGACGATATCCCGTTCTGTGAAAATGCCGATCGGGCGATTATCTTCCACGACTATGACGCAACTGCGCTTGGCTGCGCTAGCAACAGCGTTTGGTTTTTCGCCGCAAAGCTTACAGGAGACGCGCATCGGGTTCATCAGAGCCAACACTTGGGCGATCGGGGTTTCTGGGGCCACTGTGAGGGGGTGGCGGTCGAGCGCCCGATCTAAAGGTGACGAGTAAATCGGCGGGCTGTTGGGCTCTACAGGGGGTTCTGATAGTTTAATTGCTGGCGGCTGCGGGGTTGAAGCTAGGAAATTCTGTAATTGTTCTTCTTGTAGCATGGTTGATTATTAATTTTACTTAATGAATTGTTACAATTTTGCAGACATGGGTTGGCAGACTTAGCATTAGTTAAGGGGTGCCCCCCGAGAAACGGATACAAGCCCCTGAGACTCGCCTTGTGGAGAGCCCCAAATTTTAGACTCTTGTTCAAGCTCCCAGATTGAATGCTGCAAGTAAATCTAAAATCTAAAATCTAAAATCGACTCACAGATGCTCGATCGCCTGAAATCTCACTGCTAGAAAACCCCTTATTTTATTTTTAATTTTTAATTCCTATGTCGTGGACACCATTAAATCATCGAATTCATCACTTGCCGCTCATCCTTGCGGGCCCGATTTTGCGCCGCACCCAAAGTGGGGCCGTGACAGTTTGGCTGGCTCTGAAAGCACCCCGCCAAGTCGAACTCAAGGTTTATTCGACCCAGGGCGGCACCGGCGAAATTGTCGGTGTGCCCTTGCTCGAAGGTGCGAACTCTACCGTGCAGCTCGGCAAATACCTGCACGTAGTTGCGGTGACTGCTACACCAATTTACAGCAATGTCTTGACATCCGGGCAAATTTATGCTTATGACATCGAGTTTGCTGGGAGTCGCGAGTCGCCGTCGGTGGCAGCCCCAGAAAATGAGAAAGAAAATCTCCTTTCTTGCCTGTGGTCTGCTTCCCCTGATTTGTCGGCTTTGGGGCCGGGGACGATCGGTTATTTCGCTCACGGGTTGCCTACTTTTGCGCTGCCACCGCAGGATTTAAACTATTTGCGTATAGTGCACGGTTCTTGTCGCAAGCCCCACGGAGACGGCAGAGATGCGCTGCCAATCCTGGATAATGCGATCGAACAGTTTGCAGGAACGGCAAATTTTCGGCCCCACCAACTGTTTTTAACGGGCGACCAAATTTACGGCGACGACGTTGCCGATGCGATGCTGTGGGCCTTGACTGATGCTGGCGATACGCTGTTGGGCTGGGAAGAAAGTCTACCCCTGATGGATGATGCCCAAATAAAAAAGAATTTGTGTACCAGTATACCTAAGAACTCGCAAAATAAAAATGTAATTCGCGCCGAAAGGGAAATTTTTAGAGAGACGGCAATTCAGAAAGCGTCTGATGCTGAGTCTCAGTACAAAAAACCCATTGAGTTGCAGCCGGGGACTCGCAGCGATATTGCCAGAGATTTTGGCGGCTTTACGGGGATGTTGGTGAATAAACCCGACAAGGCTAAAAGTCACTTGTTTGGTTTGGGGGAATATTGCGCGATGTATTTGTTAGTTTGGTCTCCTGTACTTTGGTGCGAGAGTTTTCCCAAGGGTAAGGATATTTGTCAAGATTCTAAGGAGGCAAAAGTCTGGGATCGAGAAGTTGTTGAACTTGACGGTTTTTGTCGCAATTTGTGGAGGGTGAGGCGGGCGCTGGCTAATATTCCGACTTATATGATTTGCGATGACCATGATGTTAGCGATGATTGGTGTTTGAATCGAGAGTGGTGTTATCGGGTGCTGGGTAAGCCTCTGGGCCGCCGGGTGGTGCAAAATGCTTTGCTGGCTTATGCTGTGTTTCAGGCTTGGGGAAATACGCCCGCACAGTTCGAGGATGGAAGAGTAGGAGATAAGTTATTAAAGGCTGCCCAAAAGTGGTCGGATTCGGCGGGGACTGATGTTGCTGTTTGGGAGGAGGCGGCTTCGTATTTGGGAATTCCAGGGGTTGAGATTGAGACTGGTTTGCCGAAATTTAAGTTAGATGATGATGTTTTGATTTTGGATCGGGATGGCGGGGGTGTAAGTGAGGTTTTGAGTTGGCATTTTACGGTGAGAAGTTTTAAGCATGAGGTGATTGTGCTGGATACGCGGAATTGGCGGGGCTATCCGACCGAAAGCGCGATCGATCCGCCGATGCTTTTAACTCACAAGGGTTTTGAGGAGCAAATTCAGCAGCCTTTGCGGGAGACTGAGTTGCTGAATAAAACTGGGGAGTTTGCGATCGAGGCGACGCTGGTTGTTGTGCCGACTAATTTGGTGGGTTTGTGGATTATTGATGCGGTGCAAAGGCGGGATGTGGAACAGGGGAAGGTTTTTAATAGCGATGCGGGGGATGCTTGGAATTTTCATGAGTTGGCTTTTGTGAAGCTGTTGTCGGAGTTTTTTAAGCAGCGCGATCGGGTGATTGTTTTGACGGGGGATATTCACTATGCTGCGGCTGTGCGGCTGAGTTATTGGTCTGATTGTCATTTTGGCGATTCTCGCCCTGAGATTGAGCGTTTGCCCTCTGCATCTAACTGGAATCGCCAATCGCAAATCGCTAATTGCCACTCGTCTGTGTTGGCGCAGTTGACTGCTAGTGCTTTTATTAATGAGGAGTGGACAACTCATTTAGTTCATACTAAGATTAAGTCGCTGTTTCCCGAGCGATCGCACGAATGTTTGGGATGGAATGAGCCGCTGGAGTTGGTGAAGATTTCGAGAAGTGGCAGAAAGAAGGCTGTGGCGGCTGCTGTGAGGGATAGGCAATCTTTTCCTGATTGGGGCTATCAAATTGATTGGATTAAACGACAAAGAGCTCGGGTGTTTTTGCAGCAGGAAAATGGTTATCCGTCAAGTAGGTCGCATAAAAATAAACAGTTGCCGCTGCTGCGTAGGTTGTGGAATTTGATAGCGCTGTTGTGGCGCAATCGCTGGCTGCAAGAGGGCGATGAGATTGTGGGATATGGCAATATTGCGATCGTCAGTTTTCAGTGGCCGGCTGATGGTGATGGGGAGAAGGCGGTGATGCAGAATGTTTATTGGCGGCCGCTTTGGGAGCCGGATAGTGTGGTTTACAGTCAATATTTTGTGCCGCTGGGATTGGATGAGCCTACGGTTGATTGATCAGGTGTTTGATTGATTTATTTTGTTGTAATGCAATATCTCATTGGGGCGGGTTCACCAATATTTTTGATTTCCCACCATCAGCTCGATCGACCCGCCCCGCCCCTACGCGAAGGATGCGATCGCATAACATAAGGTATAATAAACAGGTGGATTGAAACCCAGGCTAAAAAAATGAAGGTAACAAAGGCTATAGAATTGGTAAAATACGTTGCAGATGCTAACGGGAATAAAACTGATGTGCTTGTACCGGTAGAAGTTTGGGAAGCGATGTTAGCTGCTTGGAAAGAGACGATTGAGCGATTGGAAGATCGAGAGGATTTGGGGATTTTCCAAGAGTGGCTGCAACGGCGGGATGCTGGTTTGGTAGAAACGATCTCTTTGGAAGATTTGGAGCAGGAATTGATCGCTGATGGCCTTGTATAGAGTAGAAGTAATTAGCTCCGCACGTCAAGAAATTCGCGCTCTACCGGGCAATATGCGACAGCGAGTGTTGGGACTGCTGAAAGCACTATCGTCACAACCTCGGCCCGAAAGCAGCAAGTGTATGGATACATCTAATCTGGCGGGTGAATTGCCTTCTAGTATCGGGCTATATCGCATCAGGGTAGAATCTTGGCGAGTTGTTTATGTAGTTGAAGATGAGTTACAGTTATTGACGGTGCTGACTGTTCGGAAACGACCTCCTTATCAGTATGAAAATTTGCGTGAATTGCTAGAAGAAGCGATCGCAACTGAGGAAGAATGAGGGTCGATCGATCGTTTCCCAAAAAGTCGATCGCCCGTTTCCTGAAAAGTCGATCGTCCGTTTCCCAAAAGTCGATCGCCCGTTTCCCCAAAAAAATGTTTTGAGTTTATGCTTGTTATACAATGTTTTTGGAGGATTTGGCGGTTAAAACCGGGTTTTTGACGACTGCAAATTCCTCGATTTGTGGCACAGTCCGCCGGGGGTTCAAACCCCCGTCTCATAGCGCAAGTCGGTTGAAACCGACTGAAGATTCGCATGAAACCGATACACATCAACTAACTCTTGAGTCCTCTTTGAGAGGACTTTCGCTATGAGACAGGGGTTTAAACCCCTGGCGGACTCGGCGACGAACCAACTAACCCCGACTGCGCGGACTCACTAACGGACTAACAAATCAAATTCGATCGCCCATCCACCCAAAAACCCGCAGCGTAGCGGGGCTCCATCCATCGCCCATCCACAAAAAAAACCGATCGCGGGGCCCCAGAAACCGGGTTTTTTCCGAAATACTTCGCTACAACCCACAGATTCGGGCAAAAACCCGGTTTCTTGGATTATCGATCGCTGCTAACTCCCTCCAATCGCAGGAAATGCACCCGGCCCGATCGATCGCCCGCTACAACTGTCACTCCATCAGGGGCGATCGCACAGCAATCAAACCCATAATCTCCGCTGAAACTAGCAACCTCTTTGCCACTAAGCAAATCCCAGACTTTCAGGGTGTTATCTTCGGAACAGGAAATTGCTTGGAGGCCGTCGGGTGCGATCGCGACTGCCCATACCCTGTCAGTGTGACCTATAAGAGTTGTCAGTTCCCTGCCACTGTCTAAGTCCCAGATTTTCAGGGTTTTATCATATGAAGCCGAAACCGCTCGTTTGCCGTCGGGGGTAATAGCGACTCCTTTTACCGACCAAGTATGACCCGCTAGTGTTCTCAGTTCGATGCCACTGTGGATGTCCCATACTTTCAGGGTTCTATCGTCGGAAGCCGAAACCGCTCGTTTGCCGTCGGGGGTAATAGCGACTCCTTCTACCGACCAAGCATGACCCGTGAGTGTTCTCTGTTCGTTGCCACTGTGGATGTCCCAGATTTTGAGGGTTCTATCCGAAGCCGCAATCACAGTGAGGCCGTCTGGTGTGATCGCGACGGCATTTACGTAGCTCGTATAACGGGTGAGGGTTCTCAGTTCCCTGCCACTGTCTAAGTCCCAGATTTGGAGACCATCTAAACCTAAAGCGAAAATTGCTTGCTTGCTGTCGGGTGCGATCACCACTGCTTTTACAGAGGAAGTATCAACGATCAGAGTGCTCAGTTCCTTTCCACTGTCTAAGTCCCAAATTTTGATAGTTTTATCCCATGAAGCGGAAATCGCTATCTTGCTGTCTGGTGCGATCGCCACTGCTGTTACCGAGTTAGTATGACCCGTCACAGTTCTCTGTTCGGTGCCACTGTCTGTGTCCCATATTTTGAGGGTGTGATCTGATGAATCCGAAATTGCTCGCTTGCCGTCGCGCGCGATCGCCACTGCTGTTACATAGGAAGTATCACCGATCATGGTTCGGAGTTCCCTGCCACTG
>NZ_JAUBVK010000015.1:54742-145984 GCF_036705795.1 Microcoleus sp. ARI1-B5 | reverse complement strand
TCTAAGTCCCAGATTTTGATGGTTTTATCGTCAGAAGCCGAAATTGCTCGCTTGCCATCTGATGCGATCGCGACTGCCTTTAACAAGTCATTATGAGTGGTGAGAGTTCTCAGTTCCTTTCCACTGTCTAAGTCCCAGATTTTGATGGTTTTATCCACTGAAGCCGAAATTGCTCGTTTGCCGTCTGGTGCGATCGCAACTGCTTTTACGTAGGAATTATGACTAGCTAGGGTTTTGAGTTGGCTGCCGCTGTCTAAGTCCCAGATTTTGATGGTTTTATCGTCAGAAGCCGAAATTGCTCGCTTGCCATCTGATGCGATCGCGACTGCTGTTACATAGGAAGTATGACCGCTCAGGGTTCTCAGTTGGCTACCACTGTTTAAGTCCCAGATTTTGAGGGTGTTATCTACTGAAGCCGAAATTGCTCGTTTGCCGTCTGGTGCTATCGCGACTGCTGTTACTGAATAAGTATGGCCGATGAGAGTTCTAAGTTCGCTACCGCTGTCTAATTCCCAGACTTTCAGAATGTCACCTGAAGCAAAAATTGCTCGTTTGCCATCTGGTGCGATCGCGACTGCTCTTACATAAGAAGTCTGACCAGTGAGAGTTCTGAGTTCACTACCCCTGTCTAAGTCCCAGATTTTCAGGGTGTTATCACTTGAAGCCGAAATTGCTGTCTTGCCGTCGGGTGTGATCGCAACTGCTGTTACCGAGTTAGTATGACCGATAAGCGTCCGCAATGCCCCTTCATTCGCCCGTTCTAAATTAGCCCTCAAAGGCCACAGGCAAGGACTATTTCTTGACTGCTTAGCTTGTTCCACGATCACCTGAATCTCTGGTATTTCAAAATCCACCAACCTCCCCCACAAATGACCTACCAATTGCGTTTTATCCCTCTCCAAAATGTGCGCCGACTTCCGAATTGCCCCCTGAATTAACTTCAAACTTTCAGCTTGCCCCTCCGACAACAAAACATCAGAAACCCTCGCCAAATCATAATCCTCAATTAACCCTTGAACCCCGATCGCATCCAACTTCGCCTCAATAAAATCGAAATCCGTCAACAACTGATACAGCCTTTCTCCTTGAACACTCTCAACCAAATGCCCCGGCAGAGTTTCCAAAGCCAAAAGCCGCTTTTTCGGCGACATTTTCCCCAACCGTTCTTTAAATTTACTCATCGCCGAACATATCCCTCCACAAATTATTAGAAATAGCCATTTCAATATCCCGCAGTGAAACCCCAGCTTTCTGCACTACATCCTTACGATGCAGAAATCTTTGGAAACTCGCGTGATAAATACTGTAATCTGGGGGAGTATCGCTGTTAGTACGCAGAAACTGTTCCCAATCATCGAGA
The DNA here is from genome assembly GCF_036705795.1 of Microcoleus sp. ARI1-B5. NCBI lineage: Bacteria > Bacillati > Cyanobacteriota > Cyanophyceae > Oscillatoriales > Microcoleaceae > Microcoleus > Microcoleus sp. ARI1-B5. Next base: position 144,624 of record NZ_JAUBVK010000015.1, on the reverse strand, counting down.
ACTTCCTGCACGTCTAAGGCATCTTCCTCAGCAAAATCCGCCAAAATATCGCAAGAAACCGGCTTGCGAGTTTTAGTCAACAAATAAATAACCTTCAACTTCCGGCGGCGCAATTCTTTATCCTTAACCGCCATTTCCATCCGCGCCCAGTGCTTCTCATAATATCCTTCCAACTCCACAGGCAAATTGTTCAAAGTCACATCGCTGTACTTGCCGCTGTCGATATCATTCAGCACGTAGCGGAGGTACATAAAATTATTCTGACTTTTTGCAGCCACCGCCGCCACAAACTGTTCCCGGCTCAAATTTTGACGGTTAATCCAATCCTGAATAGACGAACTATTGCTCGTGCGTTTTTCAATATAACCCTTGACATCTTCCAGACTTTCTGCACTGAACTGCATCAAATCAAAAACCCGATGATTCGCCGGCATTGGCAGAGATTCCGGCCGCTTGGAAACAATAAAATAAACGTTATCCGGCAAAGCATCCGGCAAATAGAGGACATTGCTACCCCGCCCCTGCAAACTCAAATCGACTTCATCCAGCGCATCCACCACAAAAATCAACTTTTTGCCGTTCAACTTAGCGCTAACTTCCCCCAACAACCGCCCTAAAAAATTGCCATCTCTCGTCGCATTATCCGGCAATTTTGGATGATTTAGTTTAAAGCCTTGAATTAACTGAGTGCAGGCATTTTCCAGAAATTGTTCTGCCCGGACAATGCCTTGAGATTGCGAGTTAAAATGGGCAACGCAGCGGCGCTTCAGCAGCAGCACGCACATGGCCATAATCGAACTTTTCCCGACACCCGGATCGGCTTCTAAAACAAAGTAACCTTTGGGATTTTGCTGCAAGAAGCGGCTGATTTCTTCAAATACAAATTTGCGGCCTGTAAAGTCTTGAACTTTATCATTAATAATCGTCTCGCACTCGTAGGGAAGCGGCAATCTCGGCGCGGAAGTATCAACTAATCTTTGCAGCAAATCCTGGATTTGCCCTAAATCGGATCGGATGCCAATTTCGATCGCCTCCAGCCGCACCATCACTTGACAAATCTGCTGCTGACTGGCCACAGCCTCCAATTTATCGAGGATTTCGCCATTTTGCAGCCCCAAATCTTTGAGCTCGGCCAAAGCAACTTGGTGCAGATTCAACACCATCGCCGCAAACTTCTGCCCGCCAGTCTCCGCATCCTGTTTCAGCACTTCCCGAAACGCTTGCGGGAAAGTTGCGTGCAGTTTTTGCGCCGCAAACTGCACGATTTCACCATCGAAGGATTTGCCCTCACTCGCCGCGAATCCGCTGACAAAAATCCCCCAATCTTCCGCAGTCAATCCCGTAACTTCATCAAAGTTATCAGCAGAAAATATCTTAGTAAGTTGGTCTTCCGAAATCTTTAAAATACTTGACGAATCCGTAATTTCTGTGTTAATATTGAGCCAATATGTAATACTTTTTTCGGCTAATTCGTTGAGTGCTTTTTTAGGATCGGGCAAATGCTTGGATTTGGCAAGTTCTATTAATTCAGTCGATCGCGCCACGGACTTGAGAATATAGCCGATCGCCTCACCCGCCGCCCGAGTCAAATCGTGATTGTCGAGTATATGCTTATTCTTAGCCAAGCGATCGACTATATGGTTGCCGAGTTCCGCAGACACCATATCGCCAGCCAAACTAGCAGCAATAGTAGCTAAAGCCGAAACTCCCACAACTGCGATCGGGCCGCCCATCATCGCGGCAGCAGCTTCAGCCCCCGGCCCGCCAAGCACACTAGAAATAATCTGCCCGACAGTCATCACCGCGCTGCCTCCGAGCAGCCGAGTTTTAATATTTGCTAAATCTATCTGCGGCATAAATTAAATATTTTTCTCACTTTGCCGTAGTTTAGCGCGGCCAGAGAATTGCTACAAGGTAGAAATGTGCAAAAAGTGCGATCGAATTCTGTCGATGGGTGAAGGCGGGTTTCCGAGATGCGGTAGGGGCCCGTGAGCCAACATCTTTAATACCCACAAACAATTCAGGTAAACCCGCCCCCACACAACCAATAACCAAAGCTACAAAACAGCGGTCACAGTAGCCATTAGCAACCCTTTAAACAATTTTATCCCATCAGTTTCGCCCAACATTGGATCGGAAGCCCTCTCAGGATGCGGCATCATTCCTAATACATTGCCTTGGCGATTGCAAATACCGGCAATATTATTTAACGAACCGTTCGGATTGCCAGCAGCGCTAATTTCCCCGGCACTTGTACAGTAGCGAAACAACACTCGATCGCCATCTTCTAACTCGGCTAAAGTATCGGCATCGGCATAATAGTTTCCTTCACCGTGGGCGATCGGCAAATCGATGATTTCACCCGAAGTATAAGCCGAAGTCCAGGGAGTATTGCCGCGTTCAACTTTCAGAGAAGCGCGATCGCAAATAAAATGCAATCCCGCATTCCGCACCAGAGCACCGGGCAATAAACCAGCTTCAGTCAACACCTGAAAACCGTTGCAGATGCCGAGTACAAGCTTTCCTTGTTTCGCGTGTTCCGCAGTAGCCCGCATCGCCGGAGAAAAACGGGCGATCGCGCCGCAACGCAAATAATCTCCGTAACTAAAACCGCCGGGAATTACAATGATGTCAATATCCGAAATATCGGTATCTTCGTGCCAAATCATGCGCGTCGGTTGGTTGAGCAACCCTTGAGTTACCCACACCACATCGCGATCGCAATTTGAACCGGGAAAAACAATAACTCCAAATTTCATAAGCAGATGTTGAAGGAAGAAGGAAGAAGGAAGAAGGAAGAAGGAAGAAGGAAGAGGTGTCAACTTAAGACTTAAATCCTCTGTTTCTTTCGTTTGTATCGAAGCCTAGATCCCCCTCGCATCCCCCTTAAGAAGGGGGACTTTGAGTGTTCCGAGTTCCTTCCTTTTTAAGAGAGACTTTGAACGCTCTTGTCCCCCCCTTATTAAGGGGGGTTAGGGGGGGCGAATTTATACCTGTAAGAGAGACTCTGAACGCTCTTGTCCCCCCCTTATTAAGGGGGGTTAGGGGGGATCGCATTTATGCCGCCGCTGTCTCGACAGGTACAGCAATTGCAGTCAAATCAAAGCGATAATTCTCAATAACTGGATTGGCCAAAAGTTGGTCGCAAACGCGATCGAGTTGTTCGCGGGCCTGGGCCTCATCAGCAGCAGTCAGGGTCAATTCAACGTACTTCCCGATCCGCACGCGCTCAACATTGTCGTATCCCATGTGTTGCAGACCGGACTGTACGGCAGTGCCGGCGGGGTCTAAAACCGAAGGGCGGAGGGTAACATAGATTTGGGCAAGATATTTCTGAGTCACGGGAAATGTTGCGGTAGGTGATGTGCAAGTTAGCGCCATTGTATTCTACAACCAGGCTGCGCGCGATCGCCATTTGCACAGCCCCCAAGTAAGATAGCCTAGAAACAGGGACAAATGTGATTCCAGCAGACTACACAAAAAAATTATGAGAACCCACCGCACCCGCAGTCAGGAGCGTATTTTAAACTTGCTCAAAGTCCTGAATCGATCGCTCTCAGCGCAAGATATCTACCTAGAACTGCGCCAGAGCGACCAAAGCATGGGCTTAGCAACCGTTTACCGTTCCCTCGACGGTTTGAAGCGAGAGGGGTTCGTTCACGTCAGAACGCTTGCTAGCGGCGAATCTCTCTACGGTGCCGCCCACCAAGACCAACACCACCTCACTTGTCTCGAATGCGGTGCGTCAATTACGATCGACGAGTGCCCCGTCCACCACTTAGAAAGCCAACTGCAACAATCTCACTCTTTCAAGATTTATTATCACACATTGGAATTCTTCGGATTGTGCGATCGGTGTACTCTCGCTCAAGAATCTTAGGGAAGGAAGAAGGAAGAAGGAAGAAGGAAGAAGGAAGAAGGAAGAAGATACTTACTCGGATCTTGAAATCGCTGCTATACAGACGAAACCCGCCGGACGCCGGTTGAATGAATTCTTGGTCGGCGTCCGGCGGACATCGTTTGTTTGGCGTGCGATTTCAAGATCCGTTTGTATTGGTGCAGTCGCGATTTCAAGATCCCTTTCTATTTGTGCAGTCGCGATTTCAATCGCCCTTTATTTCTATTTGTTCACCTCATTATTACTTGCTTCCCCAACGATCGATCGCAATCCTTCCATCGTAGCCGGGATGCTGCGCGGGTCCATGAACATCACCTTGCTGCTGTCGCTGCTGCCAATTTTCAAGCCCATATCCAGATAGTTTTGAGCTAACAAAAACTGCAAAGCTTCCCGCGCATTGGGGTCATTTTGCAGCGTTTTGCCGATAATTTGCAAAGCCTCAGAAGTAGCTTGAGCTTTCAAAACCTGACTTTGGCGTTCTGCTTGCGCTTTCAGGACGATCGCCTTTTGTTGAGCTTCCGCCTCCAAAATAGTCGCTTTTTGGCGCGCTTCCGCATCCAAAACCTGCGCTTCGGCCTTACCTTTGGCGCTGTTAACTGCTGACTCGCGTTCGCCCTCCGATGCCAGAATTGCCGCCCGCTTCCGCCGATCGGCTGCCATCTGCAATTCCATCGATTCCTGTACAGTTTTAGAAGGGATAATATCGCGCAGTTCTACCCGCGTTACTTTCACTCCCCAAGGATCGGTAACAATATCTAAATCTCTGAGCAAGATTTCATTAATTTGAGAACGAGCAGTAAAGGTTTGTTCAAGGTCGAGTTGACCCATTTCCGCGCGGATTTGAGTCAGCACCATATTTACCATTGCTGACTGAAGATTTTCTACTTTGTAACAGGCTTTTTCCAAGTCTACAATCCGCCAGTAAACCACAGCATCCACGGTGAAGGAAACGTTGTCGCGCGTAATACAAGCTTGCGGCGGAACGTCTAAGACTTTTTCCCTAATTGTTTGTTCGTAAACTACGCGATCGAGAAACGGCTTGACAAAATTCAAACCTGGTTCGAGTTTCTTGCCGTTATATTTACCTAAAGTTTCTACCAGCGCTTCATTTCCCTGATTGATAATCTTGACGGAACCTGCGAGGGCTGAGCCGCCCAGGGCTAAAAATACGAGTAAAAAAATTTGTTCCACGGTCGCCTCCTATAACTGTTAAATGTTGAGCAATTACCAATTACCTTTTTCCCAATTACCAACTACCAATTAGCTATTACTAATTTCGCATCTTTTTTAGGAATGCAGCAAATGTTCTGGTAAAACTATCAGAGTAGTGCCTTTCCTGCCGACTACAATGACGTTTTGGTTGGGGGGGATGGCGGTAGAACTGTCTTCGCAGCGAGCTCGCCAAGAATTCCCCTCATAAATCACTCGGCCCGCTTCTCCGGGGGGAATTTCTGTTAAAGTTTTAGCTTCCTGAGAATCTGCGATCGCCCTTGGCTTGCCTTTTGGTATCAACCGCCGGGACAGCAGCACAAAAACTGTCGAAAATACCATCCACAGCAATATTTGTAAATTAACGTAAGGTAAAACTAGAGAGCATCCAGCAACCGCGAAGGCGCTCAGTCCCATCATAAAAGCGACAAAAGCAGTGGGGAGAAATAGCTCTGCCAAACAGAGCAATGCCCCACCTAGCAGCCAAAGGAGCGTGGGAGTCCAGATCATAAAAAGAATAGGTGATACTATATTTAGATCTTAGATTTGAAATTTGAGATTTAAGAATTGCAAACAACTGAGTCTGCAAGGCTTTGCGACTTGCTAGCCCTTGGAGAGCGATTTTTCGCCCAGCGGTACCAGGTTGAGGCTTGGATCGTACTCAAAATTACAGTTTGAGTAACTTAAATTACAATCTTAGCCGGCGGACACTGGCAGCAACTACAATTTCTAAGGCCCCAAAGCCAGTTAAGAAATTGATAGGGGCTAAAATCGGTTTATTCTCAAGCTCGTGAATTCGAGGCTGGGAATCATATATCTTCTGAATGTTTTTACACAAACTATTTCAATATGATCAGCAATTTCTCACAACCCATTTATTGCCCGAATCTGAGCTGTCCCGAACCCCGCAATACGCTTGGCCGCCAGCAGTGTGCAGCTTGCGAAACCGATTTAATTTATCGCTATTTGTGGGCGGTGGGCCCAGCAGCCGAGGCAGTGCCGGCGGGTAAGGCAATCGCCGATCGATATTTGGTCGTGGCACCCCAAATCTGGCTCGATAGCCGTCCATCTATCCCTCCAAGCGTCCCCGAACAACTGCCGGATAGCATTATGCCTTACCTGCATTTGTATCCCCAACGGCTGCACGCGCCCGAAGTATACGGTTTTTGCTCCCTGGGGGAAGCACCGGAAGCGACAGAGGTGCTGTTGTTGGAAAATGTGCCGATCAATAATTTCGGTAGCCTGCATCCTTCTATTCTACAAGCTTGGGCTCAGACAAGTGCCGCGCGCCAAGTTTACTGGCTGTGGCAAATGCTTCAAATGTGGACGGCGCTGTCGGAACAGGGAGTCGCTTCGAGTTTGCTGGTACCGGAAAATTTGCGGGTGGAAGGTTGGCGGGTGCGCCTGCTGGAACTGCACCGGGGCAATTATGTACCGACGCTGCGGGATTTGGGAGATGTGTGGTCGGGTTTGGTGGAATCGGCGCAGCCTCCTGTGCAGTCGAGACTCGGAGAGATTTGTCTGTTTATGCGCCGCAGCAGCATGAATTTCGAGGCGATCGCCCTGGAACTCAACGATTTACTATTAGAACAAGCTGCTAAATTGCCCCTGCATTTAGAAGTAGTCGGCATCACCGATACCGGGCCGCAGCGCTCCAAAAATGAAGATAGTTGCTATCCGACTGCTGCTGATTTTCAATCGCTCAAAAGTTCCGGGAACGACAAACTAATTCCTTACTTGACAATGGTTTGCGACGGGGTTGGAGGCCACGAAGGAGGAGAAGTTGCCAGTCAATTAGCCGTGCATTCCCTGAAATCTTTAATCCAAAATTTGCTCGCAGAAATCGCTGAGCAACAAGAGTTGATGACGCCAGCAATGGTAATTAAGCAACTCGAAGAAATAGTCAGAGTTGTGAATAATGTGATTTCGGCTCAAAATAACGAGCAGGGAAAAGAGTTGCGGCAGCGGATGGGAACGACTTTGGTGATGGCTCTCCAGTTGCCTCAAAAAGTGAAAGTTTCCGAGGATTTGCCGATCGTAAACAGTCACGAACTTTATTTAGTTAATGTTGGAGACAGCCGCGCTTATTGGATTGGCAAAGATTACTGTCAGCGGCTGACAGTTGACGATGACGTAGCGTCCAGGGAAGTCCAGCTAGGACACAGTTTATACTGGGAGACTCAATTGCGATCGGATGCAGGAGCCCTGACTCAAGCTTTGGGCACGCGGGACGGCGATTTCCTGCGCCCGACGATTCAGCGATTTATTGTCGAAGAGGAAGGCTTGCTGCTGCTGTGTTCCGACGGTTTGAGCGACAACGACTGGGTAGAGCAATCTTGGGAGAATTACGGCAGGCCGGTGCTAGAGGGCAAAATGTCTCTGGAAGCTGCAGCTCAGTCTTGGATTCGCCTCGCCAACGAGAAAAACGGTTACGACAACACTTCTGTGGTGGTGACTCACTGTCGGATGTCGCCGGAGAGATTGGTACTGTTCGATCCGGCGGGTGCGTCAGTGCCGGTGTCATCCGCGCCGGTGTCATCGCCGTCAGTGTCGCTACCGCCCTCCCTCCCGACATCCCTCCAAAAAACCGGGAGGATGCCAGAATCTCAGCTTTCTGAATCCTCCAAACAGTTGCTGTACCCTGAAACTTCCCCCGCCCCGGAACGAGTTGAAAAACAACAGAAGCCCAAGCGTTTGCTGCCCCTGCTGGGGCTGTTAGCCCTGATGTTAGCCTGCGCCGGTTTAGGTTTGTGGGTGCGCAGCCTCCAAAGCCCTCAGCCCGAGCCCGAACAACTTCCGCCACCGCCGGAAACTCCCGCCCCAACTCCTTCGCCGATTCCCTCGCCCGGTGCCGATATTCCCTCGCCCGGGGCCGAGAGTCCCTCGCCGTCGCCAGAATCTACTCCTGCGGAAATTCCCGCGCCGTCGTCAGAATCTCCTACTTCGGAGAGTCCCTCGCCGTCGCCAGAATCTCCTCCTGCGGAAATTCCATTGCCCGGGGCCGAGAGTCCTTCGCCATCACCGCAGTAAAGGAGAGCGAATTCAGCAGGATGTTTCAAAAAATGCAGATACTTTCTGGCGGCACGGCGACTCGAACGCTGTCGCCAACTTTGTGCCGCTGCAAGTCATCTCTGTGCAAGTTTTGTCGGCGAAGGCCGATCGAGCTTTTAGCAGTCAGGCGCACCGTATAGCGCGTGTCAGTGCCAATATAAATCGCCTCTTCAACTACTCCCGGCCAGCTATGTTCAGCCTCATAATTAGCCGGATAAATAGCAGCTTTTTCCGGCCGCAACACCAGAGTAACAACTTTCCCAGCGGGCCAATTTTCTGCTGTCGCAACTAACACGGGCAACTGCTGGTCAACCAACACGATTATTTTACCGTGTTGCTTTTCTACTACTCGCCCGGTTAAAAAATTGCTGTCCCCAATAAAATCAGCAACAAACCTCGTTTTAGGATATTCATAAATATCAACAGGCGTCCCGACTTGTTGCAGTTTTCCTCCATCCATCACTGCAATTCTGTCTGACATAGTTAGTGCTTCTTCCTGATCGTGAGTTACATAAATAAACGTAATTCCCAATTTGCGCTGCATTTTTTTTAATTCTAATTGCATCTCTTTGCGCAATTTTAAATCCAGCGCTCCTAGGGGTTCATCCAACAGCAAAACAGAAGGCTCTTTGACCAACGCCCTCGCCAGCGCTACTCGCTGCTGCTGTCCCCCTGACAGTTGGCGGGGATAGCGTTTTTCTACATCCGTTAACTGTACTAATGCTAAAGCTCCCGCCACGCGATCGCGAATTGTTTGCTGAGGCAAATTCTCCATTTCCAACCCAAATGCAGCATTTTGTGCTACTGTCATGTGCGGAAATAAAGCATAATTTTGAAATACCGTATTCACTGGGCGGTGAAATGGCGGGCGATTTTGCATCGGTTGGCCGTGAATGTAAATTTCGCCCGCTGTGGGAGTTTCAAAACCCGCGATCATTCGCAAAGTTGTAGTTTTGCCGCAGCCGGAAGGGCCGAGCAAAGAAAAGAATTCGCGATCGCCAATTTGCAGGTTGATATTGTCTACAGCTAAGAAATCTTGACTGCGGGCACTTTTAAATACTTTGGAAACGTCTAAAATTTCGACGGCGTGCATTGTTATCTATCCTGCTAGGGTGTGTCAGCGATTAGTCTATTCTGCATTTGAATTTAATTTTTAGTTATTGTAGGGTGCCTCAGGGCTGAATGTTCTGACGAGATACTCAATAATTTTCCCCCGCTCCGCACCCTACAGTTAGTTAGTTACTCGCTTTCTACTCGTTACCAGGCTTTGCCTGGTAACGCAGATCCGGAGGCTCTGCCTCCTGTTTCCTGTGTCCCAGCCGAGGCTCTTCCTCGCTTATATGGGTTCCAAGGAAGAGCCTTGGAACCAGTTAAAACTCTTTCTTGTGAGGTGGGCTTCGCAGCACCACCCCAAATATGCAATTTAAATGTGAAATAGCTTACTTTCCAGCTCCTGCTTTAACTTCCGTCGAAGCTCGATCGTACAGTGCGGTTGCTTTCCCGACATCCTGCAAGAATTTCAGTTTGCCAAAAACCTCAGCCGGCGGGTAAATTTGGGGATTATTCAAATCTTTCTGGTCAATTAAACCTTTGTCTATTGCTGCTTTATTCGGCGAGCCATAGTGAGTAAAATTAGAAATTGTCGCACCTACTTCTGGCTGCAAAATGAAGTTAATAAATTTCTCCGCTAACTCTTTGTGCGCCGCACCTTTGGGAATTGCCATGTTATCAGAAAAGACAATTGTGCCTTCTTTGGGAATAGCGTAGCGGAGATTGGGATTATCTTTCATAACCTGAAAAATATCGCCGCTCCATTCCATTGTCAGATTAACTTCTCCTTGATCTAGCAGAGTTTGACCCGTGTCGGGGACAAAAGCGGCAATGATATTTTTATTTTTAATCAGCAAGTCTCGGGCTTTGTTAATTTCTTCGGGATTAGTTGTATTGGGGTCAAATCCTAAATACATTAAAACCCCTGCGAATGTGTATCGGGCATCATCTTGCCATGCTATTTTTCCCGTATATTTAGAATCGAACATCGCCCCCCAACTGTTAATTTCGCCCTTGGTTGCTTTCAAGTTGTAACCAATTCCCATTGTGCCCCACTGATAAGGTAACGAATATTTGTTGCCAGGGTCAAATGTTTGGTTCATCCATCTCGAATCCAGATTTGTTTTGTTAGGAATTTTCGGCAAATCTAACGGCTCAAGTATATTGTCTGCCGCCATAATTTTCACCATGTAATCGGCGGGAAATATTACATCGTAACCGGGATTTCCCTGCTTGAGTTTGGCATAGAGTGCGTCGCTGTTCTCGAAAGTGTCGTATTGAATTTTAACATTGTTCTCTTTCTCGAATTGGGCGATCGCTTCTGGGGCGATATAACTTGCATAATTGTAAATGCTGAGGACTTGCTGCTGGTTGCCGCCTGTGCGGCTGCACCCGAAAGCCACCGTTGCACTCATCACAAACAAAAGTAAGAAAGTCAGCAGGCGTTTCATGGGTTTTGTTAGTTGTACGCGAAATTAATTATGACACAAAAAGCTATTTTTTTAACTTTTTTGAACTCTTATCGATGATACAACCAGCAACAAGGAAGCCAACAACATCAAAGTTGAGATGGCATTAATCGCTGGCGTCACTGCAAATTTTATCATGCCGTAAACCAATAGCGGCAGCGTCATGGAACCGACGCCGGTGGTAAAGAATGTCACGACAAAATCGTCCAGCGACAGAGTAAAAGCCAGCAGTGCCGCGCTGAAAATAGCTGGCAAAATTAGAGGGAAAGTGACGCGCCAAAAAGTCCGCCATTCGTTAGCGCCCAAGTCAAAGGCTGCTTGTTCTAATGTGGAATCGAGTTCTGCCAAACGCGCCCTGACGGTAATCGTTACGAATGAAATATTAAAGACAACGTGACCGATAATTACTGTAGGTAAGCCGAGATTGAGGCGGATTCCCGTGAGATTTTCTACGATCCGAAATGCTAGGGTAAAGAAAACTAGCAGCGAAATGCCGATCGTAATTTCGGGCATAATAATCGGCAAAAACAGTAAAGCTTCTACTGCTTTGCGTCCCGGAAAATGAAAGCGTTCCAGTGCTAGCGCGAGCATGGTACCGAAAATAGTCGCTAAAGCCGTCGAAATAGCTGCAATTAGCAAGCTATTGCTAAGTGCTGGCAAAATTCCGGCACTGCTGCTGGTAGCAAGAGTCGCGCCTGCATTGCTAAACAAGCTGCGGTACCAATCGAGGGTAAAACCGCGCCAAACTGCGTTAAATTTGGAGACGTTAAACGAGTAAATAATTAAGATGAGAATGGGCAAGTAAAGGAAGGCAAATGCTAGTGCAGCTAGTACCCAAAGCCACTTTTTGCCGATCGCCCGAACAAATAAATCTAGTTTTGTTTTAGTCATCAGTCCTGCCGTCATCAGTCATTTGCGCATCTTACCCTAAATTGATCTCGATCGAGGTGATAAGATCGAATTACACATTACTCTAGGGAAGACCCATGAGCAGTCTAGAAAAAGTGGCTGGTTGGAGCGATAACTTGGATCGCCTCGTCAGAGTTCGCAACGAGATAGCAGCTTTGTTGGAGAATCTCGCCCAAAAGCTCACCCAAGCGGAATCGCCAGCAGAAAATACATCGGGAAAACTAGGACTCTCTCAAGATATAGAACGTCTCATCCAGCAAAGCGAAAATTTGCGCCAAGGAGTATTTCGGTTTTTAGTATTAGGGGATATGAAGCGGGGAAAAAGCACATTTCTGAATGCTTTGCTAGGGCAGAATTTACTTCCCAGCGATGTCACTCCCTGTACTGCTTTGTTAACAGTGTTAAAATACGGTAAAGCAGAGAAAGCGACGATTTACTATAACGATCGCAAACAACCAGAGCAAATAGATTTTCAGCAGTTTAAGCAGCGCTATACAATTGATCCAGAAGAAGCAAAAATTCTAGAGCGGGGCCAACAGCTAGCTTTTCCAGATATCAGCCATGCGGTAGTAGAACATCCGCTACCGCTGCTAGCCAAAGGTATCGAATTTGTGGACAGTCCGGGACTGAATGATACGGAAGCGCGAAACCAGCTTACTCTCGACTATATCTATAACTGTGACGCCATACTTTTTGTCTTGAGTGCGTCTCAACCTTGCACGTTGGAGGAACGCCGCTATCTCCAGAATTACCTCAAAGACCGAGGTTTAACTATCTTCTTTATCGTCAATTCTTGGGATAGGATTCGAGATGGACTTGTCGATCCAGAAGACACTGAGGCACTGCAATTAGCCGAGGAGAAACTGCGTCGAGTTTTCCAAACTAATCTGACCGAATATTGTCAGGATGGGGGTCGGGATATTTATCAGCAGCGAGTATTTGAGATTTCTGCTCTCAATGCCTTGCGTACTCGTTTGAAAAACTCAGAAGCTACTTTGGAGGGTACTGGCTTTGTGGAGTTTCTTGCCGCTCTCAATCATTTTTTGACTGGGGAACGAGCTGCGGCTGAACGGGAACAAGCAAGAGATCTCGCGCTTCAAGCTTGCAACCGCTTTCAAGGAGCAATCTCCCGCCGCATTCCTTTGCTAGAAGAAACTGTCGAGGAATTGAAACATAAAATTGATTTGATTCAGTCTGACTTCGCCACTTTGTCGGAAATTGGCAATCAATTCCAGCAAGAAATTAGAACTGCCTGCGAGACCACTTCCCAGGAAATATCCGATTCTTTCCGTACCTATATCCTGGATTTAGAGAAGACGTTTGAAGAGGATTTTTTAAGCACTCAGCCCGATTTAGATTTCATGCAATTTCTCGACAAAAACAACCGGGCAATGTTCTATACCTCATTCAAACGCGCTTTCGAGCGATATATGAACGATCGTCTCAGTGCTTGGGAATTCATTGCCAAACAGAAAATAGCCTCTGCTTTCTCGGAACTGGAGGAAAAAGCAGCCGATCGCCGAATTGAATATGAACGAGTAGTAGAAGCTATGAATAAGAAGCTTTTAGGCTATCGGTTTTACGCCGTCGGACATAGCTACAAGCCTGAAGACAGCTCGACTTGGGCTGAGGTTGCAATAGATATGTTTTCATCCATTCCCGACAACCTCAACAGAGGCATTCATTCTTTCAATATGTTTTGGCAGAGTGTTTTGGCTTGTGTCATGGTCACGCTCGTGCTAAATATTATCGGTGTAGTTTTTGCCTCTTTAACTCTTTCGGTTTTTGCGGGAATTCTGTTAGTTACAGGTGTGGTATCATTGCAAGCAGAGTATGTTCGCCAACAGTTCATTTCTGCGACCAAGACAGAGTTTGTCAAATATCTGCCACAAATTGCTGAAGAACAGTCGGAATATATTGGTGTAGCAGTCAGAAAATGTTTTAATACTTACGAAGAACAGGTGTGCGATCGCGTGAATGCTGACATCAATTCTCGCAAAGCCGAGTTAGATAGTTTGCTCGATCAAAAACAATCGCGAGAAATTGACATACTCGCTGAAACTAAACGTCTGAAAGACTTGGAAGCGGATATCTTATATCAATTGCAGCAAATTGAGTCTGTAGGTGGATGTCTGTAGTTAAAATCCCACAGGACTTGCGCAAAAAAACCCGGTTTCAAAGAAAATCATGGCTGCTTGCTTGAGACATTGATGAAGAAACCGGGTTTTTGAACTTCGATGCGTTCAGGAATGTCGAAGTAATGTGCCCATTTCGCACCTTACCCCTATTCGGTTTCGTCGGACACGCGGAAGTAAATTAAAACAGGAACTAATATTATTACCGTCAACAGCATAGACAGCGCCGAACCAAAAGGCCAATCGCGGGATTTCATAAACTGATTTTGAATCAAATTTCCCACCATAATTGTTTTAGAGCCGCCCAATATATCCGGTGTAATGAAAGCGCCGACTGCGGGAACAAAAACAAGAATCGAACCCGCAACAAGGCCGCGAGTTGTCAATGGCAAAAATACGCGCCAAAAAGTTCTAATATCATTGGCACCTAAATCTTGAGCGGCTTCTACTAATGAAAAGTTGAAGCGTTCTATGCTAGAATATAAAGGCAAAACCATGAAAGGTAAATAGCCGTAAATCAGACCGATCGCCACAGCGAAAGGCGTAAACAGCAAGTTTAACGGTTCGGTAATAATTTGCAGGCTTTGCAGGGCTGTGTTCACTACTCCTTCGCTGCGCAGCAGAATTATCCAGGCGTAGGTTCTCACCAAAAAATTAGTCCAAAATGGAATAATTACCAGCAAAAGCAAGGCATTTCGCCAGCGGGGAGGACGGGTGGCGATGAAGAATGCTAGGGGATAGCCAACTAACAAGCAAGCGGCGGTTGTGAGAAAAGCTAAAAAGAGCGATCGCCCAATTACGCCTAAGAAAAGTCCGCCGAACAAACGCTGGTAGTTGCTGACAGTAAATACCCAAGTAACGCCGCCGTAGGTACCGCGTTCTAAGAAACTGTACAAAAGTACAATTAGCACCGGCAAAATGAAGAAAACGATCAGCCATGCGCTGGCGGGAAATAATAGCAGCAACAGGCTATACAATTTTCGATTTTCGATTTTTGATTTTCGATTGGGAAAGAGCGATTTCATCAGGGTGTCTGGCTACCCGTGCGTGTAGGACTAATAATCCCACACATTTTATATTAAATCCGCAGGTCAAGCCGCAGCATTTATCTAGGGGTAGAATTCGGGCTTTTGCTTTCGGGTGACGGTAGCTGACGTTTTAAGTCTACATTCAAGTTTTCGCGGCGGAATTGGAAGCGGAAAACGACTTTGCGATCGCCCGCGGCATTTTGAGTCGGATTTGCGTCTAATTCTCCCCGTCCCGAAACTAATACTTTCTGCTGCAATTGGGCTTTTTTAGGAAAATTAACCTCATCGGAAAACATAAAATTAGAAACAGCTAAAGCTCTGCGCAAACTCAGTTCCAGATTTTTTTGGTCGGAACCTGCGGAACTGGTATGTCCTTCGATGACAACGCGAGCAATTTGGTTTTCAAACTGTTTGTTAGCAAAAAGCACTTGGCTGTAAATGGGAATGAAGGCTTGCAAAAACTTTTTACCTTCGGGTTTGAGGACGGAACTGTTATTATCAAACAAAATGCGATCGCGAATGCTGACATCTCCGGTTCCGGGGTCAACACTAAAAATATCTTTGTCTCCAACTTTTCCCTCTAAAGCATTGACAATAATTTGCGGCAGTCCTTCAAAAGCCCTTTGATATTGCTGCAATTCCTGCCGCAGTTTTTCCACCTGAAGGATTTTCTCATCGAGCATTTTCGCCTTTTCGCTGAGTTGAATTTGCACGGTGATGAACAAAAGGGCGAACAACATCAGCAAGCCGGACATTAAATCGCCGATCGACAGCAAGACACTGGAGTCTTCCTCTTCTTCTATTTCCGGTGCATTGTCTAAATCTGATAAATCTCTCATTTTTGTGGTTAGGTGTTAATTTGGATTTTCGACCGTCATATTTGACATATAATTATTGCTGTGGACTCTTTGATATATTCTGCCATTTTACATGACGATCTCGAATAAAAACAACAAGAAAATATTATGCCCTACAGTCAGTTTAGCATCGAAAAGGTGAAGCGAGATTTTCACCTGACGATAGTTGAGGGAAGCAGATTTTTCCCGGACGCTGTTGAGCCGATCGCTGCGAGTTCTAAGCTATTAGCGATTTTAGAGGATGTACCTTGGGCGATCGCTGTAGACACCGAAAAAGCTCGCTCTGAAGTCATTATAAATCCTGTTTTGCTGGAAGTGCGGCGCATTCTCAACCGTCAAATCAGCGTGTTTTCTGGCGAAGAATTTAATGTCGATCCGAGTGTTGGACTAAACGGAGTTTGTGATTTCCTAATTAGCCGTTCTCCCGAACAACTTACGGTGGAAGCTCCAGCAATTGTTGTGGTTGAGGCAAAAAAATCTGACTTGAAATCTGGGCTGGGACAGTGCATTGCAGAAATGCTGGCTGTAGAACAATTTAATCGGGCAAAAGAGCAACCGCTTGGGGCTGTCTACGGTTGCGTTACCAGCGGCACGCAATGGCGGTTTTTGAAGTTGGAGGGACAAATAATAACGATCGACCTAACCGACTATCCGCTGCCCCCTGTCGAGCATATTCTGAGCTTGTTAGTTTGGATGGTGAAAGATGCTTAATTGTCAATTTTCAAGCCAGTACAACTATGGAGGGCGGGTTTATTAGGCCTGCGATATGTTTGCAATATCTCTCGTAAAACCCGCCCCTACAACTATGGAGGGCGGGTTTATTAGGCCTGCGATATGTTTGCAATATCTCTCGTAAAACCCGCCCCTACGGTTTCTTCGTCCCCAAATTATCAGCAGCGGCCACCAAATAATGAGCAACCTGCATCAAACCGTCCGAACTTTCTTGCAACCCACTGCACACTTTCGCCATCGAAGTATCTGCTTCTTCAAAAAACTTGTGCTGCGATGAAGTAGTTTTTTCCAAATAGCCAACTAATTGATTGTTGCCTAACTCCAAAGCGCGATCGAACTGATTTGTCATGTTCTGATACGCACTTTCAACCCGCCGCACTTGTTCTTGTTCCGCTTGCAAAGCTGCATTTAATTGATTCACCAAATTTGTATAGGTAGTTTGCAACCTTTCCCCTTCTGCATTGAACTGATTTGCCATTTTTTCATAAACGCTTTCTACCCGCAGCACTTCTTGTCCGGTTATCTTTGCCAGTTCCTGCAACTGTGCCAAACGCTGGCTGGAATTCAACCCCACAGAAGTAGCAAACTGACTCACTTCTGCGGCTGTTGTCAAAATTTGGCTCATGCTTTGGTCAACTTGCTGCGACATCAATTTGCGTTTCTCCGATTCTTCCTGAAAAACTTTCTGCAAGCCGAGTACAACCTGCGCTAAACCTTTTTGCTGCTTGCCTAATGTTCCTTCTAATAAATTGTTTTGTTCGGTAAAGAATTGCTGGAGAGAGGCTTGATACGTAACCCGGAAGTTGTCTAATTCTTGCTGCACTGTGACGCGGGTGTTTTGCAGCATGGCGTCAACATTTTGCAAGCTGCCCACCAGGTTTTCTCGCGCTCGATCCATGAGTCCCGAAGCTTCGTCGCCTACTGCTTTAATCGTGTTCGACTGAGTTTGAAAAGCTGCGTGCGTTGCATTTAAAATATTTGTCATCCGGGTTTCCACACCTTGCAGCATTTCTCTTTCTTGTTCGGCTTGAGTGTGGAGAGATGCTTGCAAGTTGTCCTGAATTCCTCTAAATGTGTTGGCGGCTTCTTGGGCGCTTTCTTGGAAGGCTGTTCTTTGTGCTTTCATGCCTTCAATGCTTTCTCCAACTCCCGATCGTATTTCGGTGGCCATTTCCTGCAAAACGCCGTGGGTGTCGGTCTGAAACTGTCCTAAAATCTGCTGCAAGTTGTTGGCAAATTCCTGTAACTGCACTAATGTATCTTGCTGGAAAGTTTGAATTGTCAGGATTGATTGTGCTAAACTAGAAGAGATTCCGCCCAATTCGTTCTTGAGTTCTCTGACAGCTTCGGATGCTTCTTGAGTGGACTGGGCGCTTTGATCTAACCGCCCGACTACGGGTTCAATTACTTCGGTGCGGAGCCCTAAAAGCAGGTTGTTTAGTATCTCTTCGCCTTGGTCGGCTTTAATCTGTTTGAGTACGGATAATTCTTGGCGGATGTCTTGAAAAACTGGGGTCATTGCTAAACCGATTTGCTGTCCGAGCTCCTGCGAATTCACATTGCTTTGAGCCTCGATGATTTGAGCAAATCCGGTTCTCATTGTCTCCGTTGCAAGTGCGATCGCCTCCGCAGTATCGCCACCGCTAGAATTGGCGCGGGAAAACATTTGTTCCGGCGTTTGTAATTTCGCGATTTTATCTAATTTGTTCCGCAAATTGGATAGGTTAGCAACGCGCGCGCGATCGCCCCAAGCCAACACGATCGTAAATATGCTAGAAGAGCCCAAACCCATCAGAGAAGTCGAAAACGCTGTTTTCATCCCCTCCAGCAACGTGCTAATCGAGGGTAGCAATTGTTTAGTATCTTCCAGCGAACCCAAGTTAACATCCTGCAAGCCGGTTTGAATGCCGTAAAATGTGCCTAAAACCCCCAGGGCTACTAAGACGCTGGGCACAAACCGCCACTGACTCCGAGGTGCCGATCGCACTAAAATTGACGGATACTGAAATAACACAAACCGCCCGGATTTTACCTGCGCCCTGTAAGCCTCGCCGTCGGCGGTTATTTCCCCCGCCAAGTGCTCGCTAAACCAGTCTAGAAGCTGTTTCCAGGTGTCGGCTGCTGTTTCCCGCTGCTGTAGATCGATCGCCCCTGATGTACCGCTTTCTAACTTGGAGTTCAAATAAGTGACAGCCTCAGAAGTCGATCGGCTTTTCGCGCCCACATAACGCTGGTACTGCTTCACAGAAGTGTACTCGCCCCAAACAGCCGCGCACAGCAAAATCAACGCCGCCCAGTGAAAAATGCTGTTTTGCCAAATCACCCCGAAAACAGAAGTCAAATAATTAATCAATTGCATATTGACAACCCGTTCAGTTTGTGTATTTTACTCTAATCTCAATTCAGGGAAAAACTCACCTTAACGTTTTAATATAACAGGCCGCGCCGTCAAAAACCGCCTGTCTAACCTTTAGCTAATTTATCTCATATTTCACTTTATTTTAGCGATTATGTCATGATTAATAAAGAATCAAGAGGTACGCAATGTCAGCAGAATCGCCAACCCCAAAAATAGTCGTAGTCGGTGCAGGATGGGCCGGTTTAGGCGCTAGCTACCACCTAGCCCAACAAGGCTATGACGTAACTTTATTAGAAGCAGGGCCTCAGCCGGGAGGCTTAGTCGCGGGGTGGAAAACCGCCGGCGGGCGTTCCGTAGAAGCAGGCATTCACGGCTTCTGGTATCCCTACAAAAATATCTTTTCATTAGTCAAGGAATTAGGACTAGATCCTTTCACGCCTTGGACTCGTTCTTGTCAGTATTCCCCCGCCGGATTGGAAGTAGAATCTCCCATTTTTCAGGACGAGCCGCGACTTCCCACACCGTTAGGAACATTCTTGTACACGCGATTTAAAAGACTGCCATTAGTCGATCGGCTTTCAGCATTACCATTACTCTACGCCGTCCTAGATTTCGACAACTCCGACGAAGCTTGGCGCAGGTACGATCGCGTTACAGCCCGCGAATTGTTCAAACAGTTTGGCGTATCTGCGAGGCTGTACCGCGATGCTTTCGAGCCGATGTTATTAGTAGGATTATTTGCACCCGGAGAACAGTGTTCTGCCGCCGCAGCTTTGGGAATGCTTTATTATTTCATTCTAGCACACCAACCGGATTTTGATGTAGTTTGGTGTCGCGGCACTGTCGGAGAAAAAATCTTTCGCCCCTGGGTAGAGCGCCTGGAAAAAATCGGCGCTAAACTATTGACAAAGCGGCGAGTTACTGATGTAATAGTTGACAGCAACAACCGAGCGACGGGAGTTGTCTGCGGCGACGAAACCTTCGATGCAGATGCAGTTATTTTTGCAGTTGGCGTCACCGGAATGCAAAAAATTATCAGCAGCAGCCCAGCTTTGCAAAGCCGCCAAGAGTTTCGGGACGCGATGAATTTGGGCGCTGTTGACGTGTTAGCTGTTCGCCTGTGGTTTGACAGAAAAATTGACATTCCGCTGCCTTCAAATGCCTGTTTTGGATTTAGTTCGACTACGGGCTGGACGTTTTTTGATTTGAATGCTTTGCACGACGAATTTCGCTCCGAGCCGGGAACAGTTGTGGAAGCTGACTTTTATCACGCCAATCAATTAATTCCCCTGAAAGATGAGGAAATTGTTGCTCTTGTTCAGCGGGATTTAGCGACTTGCATTCCGGCTTTTCGGGAGGCAAAAGTAATCGACAGCAGCGCGATTCGTTTATCGCGGGCGGTGACGCATTTTGCACCGGGAAGTTATCAGTATTTGTTGCCTGCGGTCACAAGTTATGATAATGTATTTATGAGCGGCGATTGGGTTGTGACCCGTCACGGTTCTTGGTCGCAGGAAAAGGCTTGTGTTACTGGTTTGGAGGCGGCTAATTTGGTAGTTTCGCGCTTCGGAATCGGAAAGAAAGCGGCAATTATTCCGGTGGAGGCTGATGAACCGCACATTCAAATTGGCAGACAGATTAATCAGTTTGCTCGCAGTTTGACTAAAACTTTTATTCCCGATTTTTGGCTGCCATAATCAGAGGAAAGTTCGGCAACGGATTGTGTAACGGATGTAACGGATGGAAGAAGGAAGTTCGGCAACGGATTGTGTAACGGATGTAACGGATGTAACGGATGGAATAAGAAATAAGGAAGATGGAAGTCAGAAGAGGGAAGAAGGAAGAGGGAATTTCTTGCTTTAACTAAGTAGGACTTATGCACGGGTGGCCAGAAACCGGGTTTTTCATCAAAATACTTGGTTGAAACGGTAAATTTCGGTGAAAAACCCGGTTTCTGTAGTCTAATTAGTAGGGTGCGTCATCGGATAAAACCATAGCTTTTTGTACTCAACCCAAAAAACACGCACCCTACAATCTATCTTCAAAAAAGAATGCAACTTTAGACAAGCTCGAAACCACGAGCTTCATGAGTCATGACCGATTCTTCAATCTAAAATCTAAAATCTAAAATCGTATAGGCTATCGCCAATAAGGCCGGCCCTTCCAAAAAACTCCTACAGTAACTCCTATTAGTGCAGTGTTCAATAAACGCATACAAACCGAACCTAAGATTATAGACTTTAAGAACACACCCAAAAATACGCACAAAGCTAAAATCCAAAGATTAGTCCGGTTGAGTAAAAATTGTTGCTGTAGATACTCCATAAAGTAAACTGCTAAAGCTCCCATTCCCACTGCGACAGCAAAAGGCGTGAATACCCCCAGCACAGAACCCCGGAAAAGCACCAGGATGTTATAGATTATTGGTGATTGCGTGAAACCCCAGTCTAAAAATAGCTCCAATCCAATCACGATTGAGTTGACGAGGGCGGCAATTAGCAGTATTTCTCGCCAAGGTAAAAATTTTAAGCGCCGCATAAAATTGCTCCTAATCGGCTAATTTGGTAGGTTGCTTTGATTTTATAACAGTTTTGCGCTGGCGATCGACATTTGATGCGAGTTTGTAAAGTAAAATGAAGACAGAGGGCAGTCTCTTGACAAATTCACCCAGAGCACCTGCCTGCTAGTTGTTGGAACCCTGAAAGGAAAAGAGTTATGGTGGAGAACACTGTCGATTGTGCTGTAGCTTGCGTCAACGGCTGCGTTTTGGGCGACAAGTGCCCGAAGCGGGAATACGCAGAAGTAACTTCCAACTTTATTGAAAATACTTCTCTCGACAAAATGCTAGAAATGGCAGAGGAAGCGCTGAGAAGGAAACGGACGGAACCTCCCAAATGGGTAATCCCTGATTTTCCAGAATAGAATTAGCGCTCTTCTGAAACAGCATCGCCCTCGCCAAGGGGCGATGCTTTTTTGCTCAAAAACGCGCCCCCTCTCATTATAAATCGATTTAATTTATCGTCCATCTGTCCTGTGAATGATTTTGGATTGCGAAGTTTGGTAACTTAGATAACAAAATTCTTGTCTAAGCATTAAATTTATAAATATTTATTTCTTTAGATAGAAGCTAATAGGAATTGCGGTTACAGCTAAAGATTGATTGCGGTAGAAGTAAAATAGCTTAAATTATAAAAGTGCAGCAAAAAAGATGAAATAAATCAACTTCTAATTTCAGTAACAGAGGAAGTGTCTTATGTACTCAGCCACAAATTTTGCTCCCCAGGCAGCCGCTTTCGATTGCAGCCATAAATTCGCATTCCTCGGCCCGCTGCGCGAGAAACTAGATGCAGTTGAAGTCAACAATTCTCAACTAGCAAATTGGCTGTGCAAACTAATTCCCGCCCAATGTCCGTTTGCCAGAAATGTCAAGATATTCGACAAAACTATTTTTCGCATTCCGCCCTTGTGCAAACTAAATCCTTTCTACGAGCAACTGATGGGTTTGCGTTTTCGGGCTTTAACTTTTCTAGCTGACACCTGCAAGCAAGATATCTCTAAATACTGCTAAACTCAGCACAGCAAGTAGAAGTCCGAGGGAAGTCGGAAGAAGTAAGAAGGAAGAAGGAAGAAGACATACACAGCAAGCTTTTTCGCCATCCGTCTTTTACGTTTAAGTGGATTTACTTACCAGACTTCTATTCCTAAGGAATGGGCGGGTGAAAATTTAAGCTCTTTCTTGGGATAGAAGCTGAGAGCGAAAATAGCAATTATTATACCTAAAACTTAGGTAAAAAAACTGTTTTCTCCGAGAATATCGGGTTGGAAAACGAGACATCTATGAAGAAACTGGGTTTTTGGCTTCCACTACGTCAGTCTTGATGCCGATTAATCTAGGGAGCGCCAGAGTCCTTTTAATTCAAAAAAACTCAGGAGCAAGTATCGTGGCACAGCAAAAGAAACGAGCTAATAAAGCAACAGAAGAGCGCGATAATTCCGGCGATTTGCCTCAAGAAATTACCGAATCTTACGGCACCGGCGTCATCCAGCAACCGGGATTGAGCGAAGACGACATCACAACCCTGAACGACAGCAGTTCGGAATACGGTTCGAGCAGTTCTGAAGTCAGCGGCGGGGATGGCGATGCTGCTGCGGAACAAGAAAGTGCTACTGGCGAGGAATTGGTGGGGGGAAGCGCTCCAACTCCCGACCAAGATATTGTTGACGAACTCGGAGCCGCTGCGGGCATAGAAATGCCTGAATCAGCTATTTTGCACACAGCAGATATGCTCGATCGCCGAGATGAAAGTCGCTGGGAATTAGACCCTAGTTCTGCGGAAGATTATCAGGAACGGCCGGATTTTTAGATTTATTTGTTACAGTTTGAAACTGATTTTTTAGGCTGAGAAACCGGGTTTTTTATTAGTTCTTTGGGTGCACTGAGTATTGTCGCAAAAAACCCGGTTTCTATCCACTTTTTCTATAACAGTTCTTACCCAGAATCTCTATATGTAGGGTGCGGACGGCGCACCATTGGTGTCAACAACTAGCTCAAATTTAGTACCTGTCTACTGTCTGACGATTAGGCTTCGATCCCCCCTAACCCCCCTTCTTAAGGGGGGGACAAGAGCATCTTTCGTCCCCCGACTATCCGGGGGAGTAGGGGGTATGCGAGGGGGATGGAGACTCGTGTCGAAGCGAGATTTATCATAAATTTTAGTCTTAAGTTGACACCAATGATTAGCGGCCTCCTATTTTGGAACCTGAGGCGGCCATTTCTCGCACTTTTTGTCGAATAGGAAGCTCGATCGCAAATTCGGTTCCTTGGCCCGGTGTCGAACAACACCGCAAACTGCCGCCGTGCTTTTCTATGACAATGTGCCAGCTAATTGACAAGCCGATTCCCGTACCTTTGCCGATCGGCTTTGTTGTAAAAAACGGGTCAAAAATACGATCGCACAACTCCTCGCTGATTCCCGGCCCGCTGTCATAAATTTTAATAATTGCCGTGTTCGAGTTGCTGACTTTCGTACAAATCCGAATCTGGTAGGGATTTGCTTGAATTTCCTCCAAAGTTTTTTGACTGCATGATTCTTCGATCGCATCGATCGCATTAGCTAAAATATTCATAAATACCTGATTAATCTCGCCACCGCAGCACTCTACATTTTTTAAATCGGAGTCATACTCCCTAATCACCTCAATCGCGGGACGGTTCGCCTTAAATTTCAGCCGATTTTGCAAAATCATCAGCGTGCTGTCAATACCTTCATGAATATTAATCGGCTGCATTTCCCGCCCTTCTTGCCGCGAAAAATACCGCAGAGACAGAATTATATCGCGAATGCGATCGCCGCCTACCTGCATCGAACTTAGCATTTTCAGCAAATCTTCCTTGATGAATTCAAGCTCTACCGCTTCTGCTGTTGATGTTATTTCCGGTGCGGGATCGGGATAGTGCTGTTGGTAAAGATTGAGCACCTCGAGCACATCTTCAGTATAATCGCGAACATAATTGAGATTGCCGCAGAGAAAATTTACCGGATTGTTAATTTCGTGGGCGATTCCTGCCACCATTTGCCCCAAAGCCGACATTTTTTCGCTTTGAATTAACAGCGATTGAGCGTGCTGGAGCTCGTGCAGGGACTTCTGCAAATTCTCCTGTATTTGCTGCCTCTGGTTCACCTCTTCCTGGAGCCGCTGGTTGGCTTGAGAAAGTTCAACAGTGCGCTCCTCTACCCGTTTTTCCAACTCAGCAGCCAGTTGTTCCAACTTAATTTGAGCGAGTTTGCGATCGACAATTTCCTGCTGCATCTGAACATTTTGCTCCTGAAGTTTTTGATTCAGCTTGCGGATGCTCAAATGCGCTTTAGCCCGAGCTAAAACTTCTTCATTTTGAATCGGCTTAGTAACGTAATCAACAGCCCCCAGACTAAATCCTTTCACCTTATCTTCCGTCTCATCCAGCGCCGTCATAAAAATCACCGGAATCTCCTTTGTCAAATCGCCGGCCTTCAAAAGCCGGCAAGTTTCAAACCCGTCTATTCCCGGCATCAGCACGTCCAGCAATATCAAATCCGGCGGCGAGTATTCAGCTTTTTTGAGAGCGCTCTCCCCCGTCCGCGCCACCAACACTTTAAACCCAGATTCAGTCAAAAAATCAAACAGCACTGCCAAATTATTCGGGTTATCATCGACAATTAAGATAACGCTCTGTTCCCAAGGTAAAATGCTCATATTTTCATTGATTCCTGTATTGTTCTACGAATTCTAAAATCTTTGCTTCTTCAAAGTTTTTAGCTAATTGATTCAGGTGGGTGGCGAAAGAGAGATATTTAACATCGATTTTTGCCAAATTTTCTGCTTGTTTTTGAATTCCTCCTAAGTCACCCATCATCGCTAATTCAAAGAGTACAGCCATTTCCTCTGGCCCGGGAGCGATTATTTCTTGATGCTGAATTTGAGATTGGTTGTCGCCATCTTCAGATTCAGCATTTTCGTCCTGCAACTCGTCGTAAATCCATTCTAACTCCAAATGAACTTGCAAGCAATTTAAAAGTTCATCAGCCCGGATTGGCTTGGGGAGAAAAGCATTGCATCCTGCTGCTAAACTTTCCTGCTTTTCCGTTTCCATAATGCTAGCAGAAGTGCCAATTGCTACCACATTTTTAAATGTCGGCAACTTGCGAATTTGCCGCATTGCTTCAAATCCGTCCATCACTGGCATCACCAAATCCATCAAGATACAATCCGGTTGAAATTCGCGGGCTTTATTCAAACAATCTTGACCGTCAGCAGCCTCAATTATTTCAAAACCTAAGGGTTGGAGCTGGTGAATTAAAACAGAGCGATTTTCCCACTGATCGTCCACCACCAAAAGTTTTTTATTAGTACCCTTGAAACCCTTGATATTTTTTGGGGAATACTTTTTATTGGTCTTTGGGCTGTCAACTGCTAGCAGATCCAACTCAAAGCTGAAAATGCTACCTCTGCCTAAAGTGCTTTCTACTTTCAATTCGCCGCCCATAATCTCCACTAATTGATTGCTGATTGCTAATCCCAAGCCTGTTCCTTCAGTATGGCGGCGGGTATTGCCCACCTGTTCAAAAGGTGCAAATATCTTTGGCAATTCATCAGCAGCAATCCCAATTCCCGTATCTTCAACCTGAAACCGAATCCTCAGGTTCGTAGTAAGGACTTCAGTCCTCCCAAGGTTCGTAGTAAGGACTTCAGTCCGGGTTCCATCAAGGTTCGTAGTGAGGACTTCAGTCCGGGTTCCATCCCTTGCAAAATCCACTGCTGAAACCTTAAAAGTAACGCCTCCCCTTTCAGTAAACTTAACAGCATTGCCAATTAAATTAATCAAAATTTGCCGCAACTTCTTTTCATCCGCCGAGATTGCACTGGGGAGATCCGAAAGATATTCGCAATTAAAAGCTATGTTCTTTTGACTTGCCCGGATGCTACAAATGGCAGTTATGCCTTGAAGAAAATCGGGAAAATCAAACTCTGTCGGCACGAGTTCCATTCTCCTCGCCTCGATTTTAGAAAGGTCTAAAATATCCTCTATCAAAGCGAGCAAGTGTTCGCCGCAGCGGTGAATAACGCGAATCCCATCCTGTTGTTGCGAGGTCAAATGTTTGTCGCGATTGAAGATTTGAGTGTAACCTAAAATGCCGTTGAGGGGGGTTCGCAATTCGTGGCTCATGTTAGCTAAAAATTCGCTTTTGGCGCGGCTGGCATCTCGGGCGGCGGCTTCGGCTTTTTGGCGTTCTTGAATTTCTTCCGAAAGCAGCGCATTTTTTTCGTGTAATTCTTGGGTGCGTTCTTTAACTTTTGCTTCTAGGGTAAAGTTGTATTCTTCTAGTTGTTGGTTGGCAGTTTCTAGGTTAGCGTAAAGGCGGGCATTTTCCAGGGCGATCGCAGCTTGGGAAGAAAGCAGCTTCAATACTTCCAAGCGATCGGGAGTAAAAGCGCCCGTTATCAAATTGTTTTCTAAATAAAGGATAGCCGTTAATTTGCCTTGATAGACGATCGGCGCGCACAACACCGATTTGGGCTGGTGTTCGGCGATGTAGGGGTCGCTGTTGAAAATTGCCTCGCTGCGGGCATCGTGCAGGACAATATCTTCGAGAGTGCGATCGACAAAATTGATTACCGATCGCGGATACGCACAATCCAAGCCCGCGCCTGAGAGCACCCGCACATCGCCGCCAACTTCTCCCGCAGCTTCGATCGCAAATTCACCATTTTTTGGCGCAATCAGACACCCACTTTGGGCCCCCGCATTTTCCAGCAAAATCCGCATCATTTTTGCCAGCAAAGAATCGAGGACAATTTCGCCGGAGATAGCAAGAGATGCTTTCATCACAGTAGCGAAATCCAAAGCTTTGTGAGTACCAGTAACGGTTGCAGAAGTTACAGTCAGAGTCGGGCTGCTACTTGTTAAACTTTCACTTTCCGGCATCCGTACAATCAACTGCGGATACCGTTCCTCCAAATCAGCAACCTTAGCATTCGCACCCCAGCGGATATAACCGTAGTAAGCGTCAGTCATGTAAACCTTAGCAACTTTCTCCCTACCCGCCAACAGATAAAACTCAGCGGCTAATTCATTAGCCAAAGCTTCTTCCTGAATGTATCCCTGTTCGCGGGAATGTTGGATAGCGCGATCGTAATAATCAATCGCCCGGTCTTTTTCTCCCAACACCCGCGCTTTTTGGGCCTCAACTAACTCATATTTGTGCTGATAATTCATTGGTGCGTGGTGCGCCCATTTCTGCATTTTTTCCTGATTTGCTGCTACTTGCGTCAAGTGTTTTTCTTGTTCTTCACTGTCCGCAGTTGGATACACAGCAAGCAGGGCCAGGGAATAGTAAAAATTGTGCGTACCGATCATGATGAAGCCAATTGCTGCTTGTGCATATTCCGCAGCTAAAGATGCGTTTGCAACTGATGGTTTGTATTTTTTAAACAAGTAAAAAAGCAGCATTTTAGCCAAATAAATGTTAAAAAGTGACATATAATTATTAGCTCTTTGCAGCCGAGGTAACATTTCTTTTTCATTAAACTTATTACCTATTAATTGAGATTTATTCGCGGAGATATCTCGCAAATTTACAACAACTTGCCCCCAGATACCCAGCACTTCCATCGAAGTTTCTTGTTTGAGATTATGTTCTAAAGTGAAGTATTGCAGTTGTTTTTCTTCTAAACTTTCTAGCGGTTCTCCCATCCAAAACAGTGCCGCACAAATGTTTGAAGCAGAATAACTGGTAAATAATAAATCTCCCGTTTCTAAACCGCTTTGAACACTCTCTATTAAGGGTGCAATTGTCTCCCGGGCGTGTTCTTTCCAGTGCCGGAGAAAAGTGTTAAACATATTGTAAACTTTGCATTTAAGTTGTTTAGCATTGAATTGGTGTAATAGCTTCAAAGCTAGCTGTCCAGAATGATATCCAGCGTCAATCTCTCCTAATGCCCCAGTCAGCAGCAAGCCATACCAACTATAAGCGATCGCCCCAAGTGCTGAATTACCGCGTTCAATAGAAAAATTGACCATTGTGAATACGATCTGCGGCAAGAGTTCTGATTTTGCCATAAAAACAGGAGCAACAACAGCCGAGAGTATCCGCATTGCGGCCAACTGATAGCCATCAGTTATTATCGGAATGTTTTCTAGTTCATCAAGCTGAGGTAACTTAATTCCAGCCAAGCCCTCTGGGGGGATTTCCGACAGGGTAAATCCCAATATTTCCAAAGCTTTTAAACCAGTATCGATGGCTTCAATCATCTGGTTTTGAGACAAATAAGACTGGATTTGGAGTTCGTAAACCTTAACTTTGTCGAGCCTGGTAGTGGCTTGTTGCAACACGACATCAGCTAATTCTTGCGATCGCCCAAAGTTAGTATTGAGATATTCCGCCTCCGCTGCTTCTACGTAAATACTCAGCGTCAAGTCATAATCCGTCTGCCAACTTGACTTTGTTTCACTTACTACGCCAAGGGAGTTAATGAGTTCCAAACCGACCTTCAAATATCTGACAGCAGCTTCGTAAGCATTGGATGCTTTAGCCTTTTTTCCAGCGATGAGATTCAGTTTTGCTAGTTCATCTTTTTCTACTTTTTCTGCGAGTAATTCAACACCGAAATTCAGTTGGTTGACAATATCAAAGACATTTTCTTCAATCTCGGAGGCGGGAGTATTGTTGAGCAGCAATTGACCAATTTTTAGGTGCGTTGCTTGCTTTTCGGCATCGGGAATTAAAGAATAAGCTGCTTGCTGCACTCTGTCGTGCAAAAACTTGTAATCAACCCGCACATCTTGCAGCCCAGACAGCCCCGTTTCCGATCCCTCAAAAACCAGCGGAATTTTGTAATCGTTGCTCAGCGGCAAAATCAGACCCGCCTGAAGAGCATCCCAGAGATTTAATGCGGTTTCCTTCTGAGATTTTTCGCTGACAATTGCCAGCACTTCTAAATTAAACTGGTTGCCAATACAGGCAGCTAATTTTAAGGCTGACTGCGCCGCAGCGGGCAATTTCAGAATATTTCGAGCGATTAACTCTACGACATTGCAGTCAGTAATCCCGATTGCTTGGATGTGCCCGATATCCCACTGCCACGCACCGGATGGAAAATCGTAAACTAACAAATTTTCTTGATTAAGAGTTCTCAGTAACTGAGTTAGAAAGAATGGATTTCCTTGGGTTTTGTTGAAAAGTAGCTCTGCTAAAAGTTTGACATTTTTGGAAATACTGCTTTTTAAAGTTTCGGAGATTAATTGTTCGACATGACCCAAATCTAAGGGAGCGAGAACAATATTGTTGACTCTTTGGGGCATTCCTACCCCAGTTTTTTGAATATTTTCGATAGTTTGAATCAGCGGATGGGTGGCGCTGACTTCGTTATCTCGATAGGCTCCAATTAGCAGCAAATATTTGCTGTCTGAATCTGTCACCAGCAGTTCAATTAATTTTAGCGATGCGGAATCTGCCCACTGCAAATCGTCGAGAAAAACTACTAGCGGGTGTTCCTGGGCGGTAAACACGCTAATGAATTGTTTAAACACCAGATTAAATCGGTTTTGCGATTCTGTCGGCCCCAATTCTGGGACTTCCGGCTGTTTACCGATAATTAGTTCGACTTCGGGAATCACGTCTGTGACAACTTTCCCGCTGGTTCCCAAAGCGGCTAGCAATTTTTGTTTCCAAGTCTGGATAGATGCTGCGCTTTCTGTTAGCAACTGCCGAATTAATGACTGGAATGCTTGAATCAGGGAAGCATAGGGAATGTTGCGCTTGAATTGGTCAAATTTGCCGCTAATAAAGTAGCCGCGCTGCCGGACAATGGGTTTTTGAACTTCATTTACCAAGCAGGATTTGCCGATGCCGGAGTAACCGGAAACCAGGATCATTTCGACCCCCCCTGCCCCCCTTGCTAAGGGGGGTGAAGAAAGCTCCGAAAGCCCACCTTTAGCAAGGGGAATTCGCTCCGAAAGCCCCCCCTTAACAAGGGGAATTCCCTCCGAAAGCCCCCCCTTAACAAGGGGGGGTTGGGGGGGTTCTACACCGCTGACTCGGTTAAAGGCGGCAAGTAAAGCAGCGACTTCGGCTTCTCTGCCGTAGAGTTTTTGAGGGATGAGGAGTTGACCGGCTCGATCGGCATTTCCGGCAGTAAAATCAGATATATTGCCGCAAGAAAGCAGTTGAGCGAGACAAGTTTCGAGGTCAAACCTCAGCCCGTCAGCGCTTTGATACCTGTCTTCCGCCGTCTTCGCCAACAATTTCATCACGATGGCAGAGATTGCTTCGGGAATTTCGGGGTTCAAAGTGCGGGGCGCGGGGGGGATTTTAGCGATGTGACAGTGAACTAATTCTAAAGGGTCGATCGCGCTAAACGGCAATTCACCAGTCAGCATCTCGTAAAAAGTGACACCTAACGAATAGAAATCGCTGCGGTAGTCAATTGCGCGATTCATTCTACCAGTTTGTTCCGGCGAAATATAAGCTAACGTGCCTTCGAGCAAATTGGGATAGCTGGGAGTTGCGTTTTCTCGAACCAAGCGCGAGGAGATGCTGAAGTCGGTAATTTTGACCCGATAGGTTTCTGGATTGA
Organism: Microcoleus sp. ARI1-B5; assembly: GCF_036705795.1. NCBI lineage: Bacteria > Bacillati > Cyanobacteriota > Cyanophyceae > Oscillatoriales > Microcoleaceae > Microcoleus > Microcoleus sp. ARI1-B5. Next base: position 113,813 of record NZ_JAUBVK010000015.1, on the reverse strand, counting down.
TGATGATATTGTGGGGTTTTATGTCTTTGTGAATTATGTGGTTTTGATGAATATTACCCAAACTTTGGGCTAGCTGCACGGCAATTTCGAGGAATTGTGTTAAGTTGATTTTGGTTGCAGTTAAAAAATTAGATAAAGCCAAGCCGCCAAAGTCTTCTAATGTCAGCGCCACACCATTCTGATGAGTTTCTATGCGGTAGCAATTGACAATATCTTCAAGATTTCTCAGATTTTTTCTGATTTTATATTCGTGTCTCAAGCGGGTAATCTCTTCCAGAGTTGGATACTCGCTTTTCAGGGTTTTGACGATGACTGGCAAATTGTGTTTTTGCCATGTTCCCCGATAAATCACAGTATTGACACCAGAGTAAATTTGTTCGGTGATTTGATAGCCTGTTAGCAAAATCATAGTTTAATCAATTTGAATTCACAGGGTTTGCAGCAAATTTGCAGGAGTTGTGCTGTTGACGGGAGTCGATCGCGTGTGTTAGAGGGGTGATGGGCGCGGGCGATCGGCAAAAATCCCGAGATCTACTCAACCTTAGTACAAAGCTCACAGCTTTGTCATTGGCTATTTAGCTTAATATTTAAGTCGATTTGTACTTGCATATTATTACCGACATATACTGTGCTTAATATCACATGAGCAACACCGGGCGGTTGTAACGCCTTCTTAATCTTCTTCCCTCTTTCTTCTGTCAAGTCAACTGTCAACTGCCAAACGATTTTAGATTTTGGATTTTGGATTTTCGATTGGGGATTGAAGATTTTTGATTGTCAACTATCCCCGGGTCAACTGTCAACTCTTCCGACTTCACGCTTGACGACTTCACGCTTGACGAATTCCTTCGTGACAACTGTCAAGTCAAGTGTCAACTGTCAACTGTCAACTGTCAACCCTTCGACTTCGCGAGCGCGCAAGCTGTCAACTGTCAACTGTCAACTGTCAACTGTCAACTAATCATTGCGGGCCAAACCCTGAAGGCTAACTTGCAAAACCGACAAACCCAAAATCATCAAAAACAACACCAGGGCGATCGTACAAGCATAACCAATTTCCAAATCCTTAAAAGCCCGTTCGTAAAGATAATAAACAACAGTCTTAGAACTATTGCGAGGCCCGCCCTGAGTCATAATATAAACTTCTTCAAAAACCTTAGTAGCAGAAATCGCCGAAATCACCGCCACCAAGACCAAATAAGGCTTCATCAGCGGCACAGTAATATCCCAGTGTTTCCGCAAACCTTCCGAACCGTCAATCGCAGCCGCCTCGTAAAGTTCTGCCGGGATTGATTGCAGCCCAGCCAAATAAATTACCATGTAATAACCTAACCCTTTCCAGACAGTAACTGCCATCACACTAAAGATTGCCACCTTCGGATTGGCCAGCCAAGAAACAGGAGGCAAACCCAACAATTCTCCGAACTGATTCAGCAATCCAGTCTCAGCAAACAGCCACTTCCAAGCAATCCCGGCGACAACCATCGAAATCACCGCCGGCGTGTAATATGCTGCCCGAAACCAGTTCATCCCCCGCAGCTTTTGATTGCACAAAATCGCCATTCCCAACGGCAGAACAACCAATACAGGCACAACACAGGCGAGATACAGCAGCGTATTGGTCAAAGTTTCCCAAAAAGTGCGATCGCCCCACAACCTGTAAAAATTCTTCAAACCCACCCACTGCGGCATTTGAGTTAGATCGTATTCGTAATTAGTAAAACTCAAATAAAAAGCTTGCACCGCCGGCCACAAAACAGTCAAACTCAAAATAAACAAAGCCGGAAACAAAAACAAATAAGGCGTCGAATAGCGACGGAAAAAATTCAAATACATAATAATTGGGAATTAGTAATTGGTAATCTTGCCCCAAGAGCGAACCCGAAGGGTGGTAATTGGTAAGTGGTTCTCCTGGTACTCTTAGGTGCATCAAACTAAACTCAGTAACTCGCATTTTTAGGGTACGCACTGCGCACCATTGGTGTCAAATTATGAAGAAAGCCATTGATAAATCTCGCTTTTATCCAAATCTTGATCCCCCTAAATCCCCCTACAACCAGGGGAGTAGGGGTTGACGCAAGAATACTTCCTGTCCCCCCCTTTCTTAAGGGGGGCTAGGGGGGATCTAGGGCTTAAGAAACGCGCACCAAATCCCATTGCACGCACCAAACCCAGCCCTACAAACAATACCTATTTCACCCCAGAGAACAAACCCTCCCAATCTCCCGGAGAACCAGGATTTTCCCCCTCTTTCACCTCAAAAGTAACATTGCAAGCCTGCGGTTGTTCCAAAGCCTGCACGCACAATTCCGCAATATCTTCCCGACTAACTTTGCCCCTAATATTATCTCCTTGCTCGAATATCAAAGCTTTGCCGCCCGGTTCTTCAGTCAAAGCACAAGGCCTGACAACAGTATAAGGTATGCCGCTCGATCGCACGCAATCCTCACCTTTCAACTTCCAAGTCAAAATTCCCCCCAACATATCATTCATCCTGACAGCCGGCGGTTCCTCCTCCAAGTTAATTCCCGGGCGGCCCGGGCGAGTAACTCCAGCCGAACTCACCATCACAAATCGCGGCAAAATCTGCCCGCCATCAGCCTTAATAGATTCTAATTCCAGTTGAAAAACACCCGGTGTAAATTTCGGATTCAGCGCGCCATCGTATTCAAACTTGCTCAGCATTAACTGAAAAGAATAAATACTGCTCGGATCGAATTTCGAGCCATCCTTCACAGTTTTGGCGCGGAATACTGGAATCAACTTATCAAAGGGAACCGTCACAGTAATCCAGGTATTGTAAACAGTATCGAACGAATAGCAATAGCCAATTCCATCCCATTTAGCCTCGCTGCGCACGATCAACTTGTACCGCTTACCGTCCCCCTTGACCCGCAGCAGGAGGCCGCTAAATCCTGCGAGATTGACCGGAGGATCGAAGTTGCGGGTGCGCACGGAAGCAAAGCCGCCGGAGTTGGCGGTGGAAACATTGCCCGTGAATATAGCTGTACTGTCTGTAAGTACGATCGCACTTTCGCTAGTCCCGCCCATCACAACATCATCGAGGGCGCCCCAAGTTTCTTTTAAATCTTGGCTGGGTTTTGTGAAGTCGAAAATAGTTTTTTCGCCGGCTTTAATTAGCTGGCTGCGAACAGCTTGCACTAAATTGTTGAGGCCTTTGTATTCGACTATTTCGGGAACATCCACAACTTCCGGCATATAAAACTTGATGCCTTGATAGTATTTTTCCCTAGTTGGGGTGTCTCCTTCTACTGGTTGAACTTTAGTGCCAGTGCAGCAGATAACTGCTTCTACTCCCTCGGTTACTCGCGGTGTTAGCGTCTCGGCGATAGTGATATCTCCCTCGACTAATTCGACATTTTTGCCGATAATTTCTGTTGCTCTTTTGGTATCTCTGACGAGACAGCGGACTTGATATCCCCGCTGTTGCAGCCGCTTGACAACTCGCTTCCCGACGCCGCCGGTGGCACCGGCTACCAGTATTAGTTTGGGTTGGTCTTTTTTACTGTTGCTGCTGCTTCCGAACATTTGTTGCAGCCAGCTAATGCTGCCAATGAAGGGAATGACGCCGAAATAAGCCAAGGTTTTGACAAATCTGCCGGCATCCCATTGGGCGGTATTTTTTTCAGTCACAGTCGCTTCCTCAGAGTTGGCTCAAATCTACTTAGCTGCTTTTGTATTTTAATCGAATTTTAGATTTGTGCCTTTGGGCGATGAGCGCACTTTTTGGGGGAGCATATCATTTTTGCAAAAAGCATTTTTTTTACAGTGCGAGCTTAAGAGCTCGCACTGTAAAAGACTCGCGAGCTTAAGAGCTCGCACTCTTAAAAGCAAAACTGAGATACTCCATTTTTTCACTTGACATTGGGTTTAGGATAAGTTTGGCTCAAGGGAATTTCAATAATCAACTCGGTTCCCTCTCCGGGGGCTGAAATGCAGCTCAATTGGCCGCCGTGTTGTTCCACCACAATTTCGCGGCCGATTGCCAAACCTATCCCCGCACCTTTGCCCACCGGTTTTGTGGTAAAAAACGGCTCAAATATTTTCTGGCGAACGGCTTCTGCCATGCCCCAAGCGTTGTCCTTTATCCGAACTGCTACGGCTTTTTCTCCAGGACAAACTTCAGTCACGATCCGAATTTGTCCGCTCTTGGCTGGCTCTTCTTCGTACCCGCAGTGCGGCGATAAATTTTTGTTGACAAAGGCATCTTCTAGAGCATCAATTGCATTTGTCAGTACATTCATAAATACTTGGTTGATCTGAACTGCGTAACACTCAACCAAAGGCAGAGAGCCATATTCTTTGATGAGATGAATTGCAGGGCGATTCCCTACGGGATAGCTTTGCTTCACGGGCTTCGGTTTGAGTCGGTTGCTCAAAATCAGCAAAGCGCTGTCCAATCCGTCGTGAATGTCAACTTCTTTAATCTCGGCTTCGTCAATTCTAGAGAAATTTCGCAGCGACTGAACAATCTCGCGGATGCGGTTAGCTCCTACTTTCATTGAACCCAGCAACTTCGGCAAGTCTTCGACTATAAACTCTACTTCGGCTGCTTCTATTTCAGCTTGAATTTCCGGCGAAGGCGATGGGTAATGTTCCTCGTAAAGCTGCAATAAATTGATGAGTTTTTGAGTATATTCGTCAGCATAGCTAAGATTTCCGTAGATGAAGTTAATCGGGTTAGTCACTTCATAAGCTACGGCCGCCACCAACTGTCCCAAACTTGACATTCTTTCGCTTTGTACCAATTGAGTTTGCGTCCGCTGAAGCTCGTACATCGCTGTTTTTAAATGAGCAGTTTTTTCGCGTTCTCTGGCGACTGATGCTTCTAGTGCTGTATTTAATTTTTCGAGTTTTTCGGCTTGGCGCAGCACTATATTAATCATTGCTTTTTTCAGTTCCAATGCAGCGTCTATTTCGCATTGTTTCCAAGGCAACGATTTGCACCTCACATTTTCTTTCCACAGCTCGAAGGATTTCCGAGGAGACAGTCGGTGGCTGCCATCTTCATCTATTTGAACTAATTTGTTGGGGTTTCCCGCCCAATTTACCGTCTTAATTACTTCCGGGCGAAACCACAAAACGTATATTTTCTGAGTCGGCGATATTGCTACGGCCAAACACCCGCTGGCCGTGTCTTTGAATTCCTCAGCTTCAGGATAGCATTTGGCCAGCGAGTCTGTATAAAATATTTCTTTTTTTAGGTTATTTTGCACCCACTTAGTTAAGTATTTGAGCGCTTCTCCTTGAGGTGTTTCCCCGACTGGATAGCAATTTTCTCCAAATACTATTGCTGCTCCCTGGGCGTTGACTGCTTCCAGCAAATTATGCTGACATTTAACCAACACTTCTGACAAGTTGTCCGAGGTAGATATGTCTTCAAAAATCTTGGTTTGAATAGATTTTAAGTGTAGTTTGTAATCGTAGTCTTCGTTTCCTTCTTTGGATTGCAGTTCTAAAGACATTACTTGCCCGATAAATTCGCAGGCGGCCCGCAATTCATAGTTGAGGTATTTTGGTGTATAGTTATGGCCAACAATCAATCCCCACAGTTTTTGATCTTTGATTAACGAGATTGACATCGAAGCTGTCACACCCATATTTTGCAGGTATTCGATGTGAATGGGAGAAACGCTTCTCAATACGCTGAAACTGAGGTCTACGGGCCCTTTGGTAACAGAATTGTTTCCTGAAACGAGGGGAACGGGTTGATAATTAATATCTGGTATCAACCTCAGCCAATTTAACGAATACAGTTGTCTGGCTTGTTTGGGAATATCTGAGCTGGGGTAGTTTAATCCTAAGAAAGGACTCAGGTTTTCTGCTTTGTCTTCAGCGATTATAGCGCCGTGACCTTCGGGATCAAATTGATAGATCATAACTCTATCAAATCCCGATATTTTCCTGACTTGTTCTACAGTCACTTGACATAATTCCTTGAGATTTTTGGCGCTTTGAATTTGGCTGACAGTGGCTCTCACTGAATGATAAAAGCTAAAGACGGAAATATTTTCTGTATTGGTTGCCAATTCTAACTCGACTATCAAAAATCCTTCTACTCGGTGGAGGATACAGTCAAATTCTAAAGATTTGCCTGCTCTTTGGACAGACAGTTTAATGGGATTGACGGTTTTTAAGTTTTCCTTCTGCAAACAGGCCTTGAGTTTTTCTAGCTGAGTTAGATCGAATAATAAGCTTAAATCTTGACCGATCGCACTTTTGGCATCGAAGCCTAACAAATCTTGCGTATTTTCACTGGCTTGCAGTATTTCTAGTTGAGGTTCTCGTACAACCAGGAGAACCCCGTGGGGCTGAATGTGCCCCGATATGTGAATGGGTTCTCTGTCGCAGTTTGTCAAGTCAACTTCTTCGAGTGCTGGGATTGTGATTTGTCCATCCATTGTCTGTATTTTCCGCTGTAAAATTTCTCTTTGGGTTCTATCGATTTTAGATTTTCGCTAAAAGTGGCTTTTCAATAATAATCTTATAGCAACCGGCACATGGCGTGAGGGCATAAATAACTGCCATGAATGCAGACGAGAACCCACAGCATAAACGGTTTGATTCCCGTACTATGTAACTGTCAACTGTCACAGGTCACAGGTCAACTGCTATATATGGTTCGATCGCCTAACGGCTCTGGCCCTTTACTCCGGCTGACAATCAATCATCCGACAATCAGCGAGTCGAAAATGATTGAGTCGAAAATCACCCGGCCGTTGTGTTGCTGCTAGAGCAGTGCCAGCCTTCTAGATATTTTACTGACTTGGCTCTTCTATAGGAGCGCTCCCCGATATTAATTATCGCAGCAATTGTGGCCATTCTTCAAGTCGTTTTAATATTTTTCCACAAGTTTAATTATTGTGGTAATATTTGACCAGCACGAAAAAGGGGAGATAAATGCGTCTTCAGAGCGGCAAGGTGACGAAAATATTAAGTTAAGGTAAGGGTGACAAGACTTGAAAGTCAAGTCACGTTAAGCTCTTTAAGTATATCCAACAGGCCCGACAATTAGACTGATGCTCGACTTCAATACAGTTACTGAGTTTTCTCATGCCCACTGCATAGCTATCTGTGCCTTTTTAGTTCCGGCCAACTTGCTGACTACTTTGCAGACAGGGATTTTGACAGGACTAAACCGACCTCGAATGCAAGTTTGGGCGTCTGCGGCTGCGGCCAGCCTTTGGGCTACAGCAATGATATTTCACGTTTTTACCTGGTTCGCGATCGGGGTAGTAATGCCTCCGACATACATCTTGTTAGTTATGGGAATCACTTGTCTGGCTATCAATATCTGGGCCTTGGGACATCCGGCGAGCATGATGCAATTAATTCGAGTTGCGGTATCAGCTTTTAGGGAAGTTTTAGAAGAAGGAAGAAGGAAGAAGGAAGAAGGAAGTCGGAAGAAAGAAGAACTTGGAATAGGATAGCGTGAACAAGGAAGAAAGAAGAATTTGATAGCGGGCTAGGTCAAAAGTTTCAGGGAGAATATTGGTTTTTTCTAAAATTTTCCTTGGTGGCTAATCCTGGTTCGCAATCTTAATTTTATAACCCTTATTCCGGTTCGCGATCGCGACAATCTTCATCTTCCGGGCCGCGGGGATGGATCGTGCAGTTGAGCAGGTGGCCGCCGTCGCTTCTGCCGTAATAGTAGCGGCATCCGGTGCAAATTGCCGGAGGTTCGATCGCACTTTGGTAAACCGGATAATCCGCAGCGAGCAGCGAAAAGTCCCGCTGCGTCTGCACAGTACCGATAATAGCGCCTGAGAGTTCCACAGCTTGGCGGATGTTTTCGCTCCGGGTGTAAGGCGGCAGGTAAATGTCAATATAAAGGCGTATGCCATCGCCTTCGTGCTCGTGGCGCGTAATAGTGCCTCCGAGCAAACCGACGCGCGACGCAATCGCGGAGGAAAATTCCCCCCGGGAGGTGCAGTAACCGGAGAAAAGGTGAATGTGTTCGTCGGTAGTAGCTCTCACAGTCACGCGAGTGGGGATCAGCACTCTCAGGTAAGCGTCGAGTTCGTCAAAAACCGGTTCGGCGAGGGACAGCATTTGGTTTGCGTCTTCGTGGTTGAGCCCAAAACTCTTAGAAACCTTATACACGAGGGCTGCTAAAATGTCAAAAACTTCGGTTAACAGCGATTGCAGCCTCTTATCAATCGCGATCGGACATTCTCTGAGCAGTTTTAAATAATCCTCCAAACGATGGGCTATGCGCTGAATGCTGCTAAATCCCAGCATAGCAGCTCCCCCTTTAATCGAGTGCGAGGCTCGGATGAGCTGGTGTATCCTTTGGGGAGCTTGCACGGTGTTTTGCAAGCCCTGCAAGCCTTGTTCGATGATTTGGATGTGTTCTGTGGCTTCTTCGAGAAAGTAGCCGATAATGCGCTGTAGTTGTTCTGGGAGCATAATTTTATTCTCCGAAAGGCACCCGAGTATCTTGAGTCATTAGTCCTGCCGTCATTAGTCCTGCCGTCATTAGTCTGACATTTGATAGTTTTGAGCCGATATTTCACTGATGAGTTATTTGTGTCTTCAAGCCCTAATCTGTTTTATTCTGACTCACGCCAACCTTAGTGGCAATGCTGAAAACTGTTAACTGTTGACTGTGATTTTTTTGGCTCCGACGGTAGCGGTTGCTACGCCCAACAGCAGTACCGCAGCACCTGCGAGTACCGCCGGGGCGGGCACTTCCCCAAACAGCAAATAACCCAAACAACTCGCCCCAACCGGTTCAAACAAGATGGCAAGAGTTACCAGAGTTGGGGAAATCCGCACGACGGCCCAGTTTAAAATGGTGTGGCCGACTAATTGAGGCAAGGCTGCCGTCAACAAAATATACACATATACAATGTTCGGATAGCCCGCATAACTGGTGCCGAAGGCGAGGGGAAGAGGCAGCAGGACGATCGCACTAACAGTATAGGCGATCGCGATATAACCGCCAATTCCCAATCCCCGCCGTTGAGCTTCCCGGCCCAGCAGCAAATACAAGCTGACAGCCCAGGAACCAGCCAGAGCAAGGAAATCGCCCAGCAGTTGACTGTTCCCCGCATTCGCTGCACCCGCACTCCCGAGGGCGATCGCCATTCCCCCTGCAAGAGCTATAGTAATGCCAGCGATCGACATTTTGCTGAGTTTTTCGCCAAACCAGAAGCGCTCCAAGAGCGCTACCCAAACGGGATTTGTGGTAACGAGGGCTGTTGAAGCTGCGATCGAAGTATAAGACAGTGAGGTAATCCAGAGAGCAAAGTGCAGGGCGAGACACAAACCAGCCGCAGCAGCATAGCGCCGAGCTCCTGGTTGTAGGGCTTTCCACTGAATTTTCGGCCAAGCCGGAAGCAGAATTAAGGCAGATAAAGTCAAGCGAGAAGCGGCGAGTACCAGACTGAAACCGAGGCCGCCCGCGCCTGCTTTCTGGTTCGCTAGCCGGATTAAGATCGATGAGGTTGAGACGGCCAAAACGCCGATAATTAACAATAGGGCGATCGACCAATTCGGCGGTTTTTTCGGAATATTCATTTAAATTTCCCTTAGAGTATTTTTTTGAGAGCGCCCCAAGTAATCTATGGTATGGTTCCGTGCGATCGCATTTTGACAAATAGGATTTTTATTCACTCAAAATTATGAATTTTATGAAATCGATATATGAAATTTATGAATTGACTTTAAAAGTCGCTTATTTTATCGTCTTAATTACAAGATTTGATAAGGAAAGTATTTTATGGTTGTAAAAGTATACCCATCAGGATTACCGCAAGTAATTGGCGACAATACATCTGATGTAGCAATCTCATTACAGATTGAATTTCCAGCTTCTTTAAGCAGCTTCTTATCGCCAAATTTGCTAAACCGATAGCCGCTAAAGCACTTCAGGTACTCTAATCAAAGTCAGAAATTCGGGAGATGTAGTAGGCTTTGTTGAAGGTGTAACGCCGAGTCAGATTCAAGGTCCGATTATTTCGGTTCAGGGATTGTAGGTTCAAACCATAGGTTTGCAGTCAAAACTTCAGTGACTGAAACAATTAACAGCAGATCCCGCGTTTATGAATTGCACTCAAGAGCGATATAACTCTTAGGGACACGGCGCCGTGCCTTTCGTCGTGTCAATTTAACCCCGAAAACCTTTGTATCTCTCCTTTATAGCCGAGTCCCGATCCCCCTCGCATACCCCCTACTCGACCCCTACTCCCCTGGTTGTAGGGGAGTAGGGGTTGACGAAAGAGAAGAATCCTGTCCCCCCCTTGGTTCGGGGGGCGCCGGGGGGAGAAGAGCCTTAATCGCCAGACAAAAGACCAGCACTACGTTTGACGTGTTTGTTGACACGACGGAAGGCAAGGTGCGGTGTCTCTACCTCCGCTTTCTATGTACTCCAATTACCTGCACTATAACAGTGCGAACAAACTATTTTAGATTTTAGATTTGGGATTTTCTTAGATTGTCGATTTTGTCTAGCGCTTGCAACATAATTTTACAAATATGATTTTTATGAACTCAAAGTCATGACTTTTATGAATTGACTTTGAAAAATACTTGGTGTAGCATCTTAAGTGCGAGAAATGAAACGGGCGAGCGAGCATTTCTAATTCATCTTAAAAATTAATAAAACCCAAAATCAATCAGGAGAATCAACTATGGCTACCCCATTCAAAGTAACAGAATTCGATGAAGGTAGATATACCGTAAATGTCACCGCAGGAAACTTTAACGGCGACACCACAACAGATTTAGCAACCCTAGGTTTGCTCTCGACTGAAATTGGTATTTTACCAGGAGACGGTACAGGTAAATTCGGCCTTGGCAACTACACCTCTACGGGAGAATTCTCCTACGACTTTACCAGCGGAGATTTCAATGGTGACGGCAAAACAGATTTATTAGCCACTACTTACACTACTGGCAAAATTGCAATTTTGTGGGGAGACGGTAAAGGCAGCTTTACTTCTTACACCAACTTTGATGTGGGAGTACCATTTAATGTCATCTATCCGATCGACTTCAACGGTGACGGCAAACTCGATTTAGCCCCTGTAGACTATACGAATAACAAAATTTCCGTCCTCTTGGGAGACGGTACGGGTAAGTTTAGCAAAGCCCAGGCTATTGATATCACAACAGACATCTCTTCCATAGCTTGGGCAGACGTAAACGCAGACGGCAAAATAGACTTAACTACTGCCAGCCAATACTCAACAAATATTTCCGTGAAATTGGGAGATGGCACTGGAAAATTTGGCAAAGCTACCAACTTTAATCTAGGGAAATATCCCACCGCTATTGCGGCCGGAGATGTCAACGGAGACGGCAAAATAGACATCGCCTCAGCCAACTACTATTCCAATGACATTTCCGTCATTTTGGGAGACGGCAAAGGCAATTTTGGTACAGCAACCAGCTTTTACGGAGCACTCGGCCCTTCCTCAATTCAAGTATTAGACTTTAATGCTGATGGCAAAAATGATTTAGTAGTCGGAGATTTGCTGTCCAACTTCATTTTGTGGGGAGATAACAGCGGCAAATTCAACACTTATACCGACATTCCTTGGACGGGACTAGATCCTGTATATGCCGACTTTAACGGAGATAAAAAACCTGACATCGCCGGCCACAATTTTGGAAACCTGAGAATTTTAATCAACGATACCAGTCCGCTTACCGACACATCAAAACCAGCACCTTCGCCTACTGCCACCCCTACTCCAACACCACCAACAGCGACTGGAACACCTGCTGGTTTTACTATCACTCCGACATCGGGATTAAAAACTACAGAAGCAGGGGGAACGGCCGCATTTACCGTCAAACTCAACAGCAAGCCAACTGCTACTGTAGCCATAGGTTTAAGTAGTTCCGATAAAAAAGAAGGAACAGTTTCTCCAGCTTCTCTGAATTTCACTCCTACTACTTGGGATACTCCGCAAACTGTAACGGTAAAAGGAGTTGACGACAAGGTAAATGACGGCGATAAAATTTACACAATCATTACCCAACCCGCTGTTAGTGCTGATAAAAAATACGACAAACTAAATCCGTCTGATATCACCCTCACTAATACCGCCAGCAGTACGGTAACTCCAACTCCAACTCCAACTCCAACTACAACTCCAACTCCAACTACAACTCCAACTACAACTCCAACTCCCACTCCAACTACAACTCCAACTCCAACTACAAGTCCAACTCCAACTACAACTCCAACTCCAACTCCAACTCCAACTCCAACTCCTGCGGCTGGTATTACTGTCAGTCCAACAACAGGATTAACGACCACAGAAAACGGCGGTACAGACAAATTCACCGTCAAACTCAACAGCCAACCTACGGCCAATGTGACTATTGACTTAATCAGTTCCAATGTAGCAGAAGGAACAATTTCTCCAGTTTCTTTAAGCTTCACTCCTGATAATTGGAGTACACCCAAAACTGTCACAGTCAAAGGAGTTGATGACAAGAAAAAAGACGGCGCTCAAAATTACCAAATTCTCACTTCCCCTGCTATAAGTACCGACCCCAATTACAACAGTCTTAATGCAGCCGATGTTAAGGTAACTAACAAAGATACCTACACTAACACTCCACCAAAACTCAATGAAGGTAAGGATACAACTCCGTGGAAATTTGGTAACGTGAATGTCAAGGGATCGAAGTTTGAATATACTGTTCCCCAAAACACATTTACTGACCCCGATCTCGACGATAAACTTACTTACTCGGCAACTTTAGAAAATGGCAGTCCACTACCAAATTGGCTGACTTTCAATCCAGATACCCGTACTTTCAGTGCCGACAAGCCTCAGCCGAAAAAGTTTAATGTCAAATTAACGGCGAAAGACTCTTCGGGTGCAACTGCTAGCGACATTATACCGTTTGAATTTAAGAAGTCAGGTGTAGTTATTGACGGTTATATTGCCGATGCGACTGTCTTTTTAGACGCTAACAAAAATGGGGTTCTTGATGCCGGCGAACCCTCAGCCAAAACTGATAGCAAGGGTGAATACGATCTGGAAGTACCATTCGAGACTTTCGACAAAAATAAAAATGGCGAAATCGACCCAGCAGAAGGCAATATTGTGGTTTTTGGTGGCACGGATACTGCTACTGGTTTGCCATTAGAAACGCCTGTTTCTGCACCTGTTGATGCGACTGTTGTGACGCTGTTAACGACTTTGGTAACAAACTTAATTGACCAAGGTGTGCCACCGTCGGAAGCTGAAGCAAAAGTCAAAACAGCACTTTCTCTTCCTGCTAATGTTGCTTTGACTGAGTTAGATCCGATCGCAGCTAGTCAAAATAATCAACCGGGCGGTGTTGAAACTTTAGTGGCGATGACAAAGGTGCAAAATGTCATTACTCAAACTGCGAGTTTAATTGACGGTGCATCAACTGCTTCTACGGCTGATATTACTAAGGCTGTCGTCAGCGCAGTAAACAGTCAAATTCAAAGCGGTGGTAGTCTTGATTTGAGCAATCCCGCACAGTTAACCACCATTATTAACAAAGCAGCCGATCGCACAAAAGAAATCGATCCAAATCTTAACACTCAGAAAATTTCTCAAGTTGCACCGGATGCTGCTAAGGTGATGGCTGAGGCAAATCAAAGCACTGACAAAGTTGTCCTCAACTATCTTCCTAGTGCAATTCCATTCCAAATTGCTAACGTCCAAAAAGTCACCCTCGGAGAAACTAGCAAAGATTTAAAGGAAGCGGGTGCAGGCACTAAAACCATTCAAAGTGTAGTCACTGAAAACACGGGCGATCGCTTAGATTCCCAAATTCGACAAAACCCGCAATCTTCAGGGTCTGGCGGTGCAGTTACTGTTGGTGAACTTGAGGTAAGTACCCCTTCTCCCGGTGAGTTTTTCCCCACAGAAGGCGATGATTCTATTACAGGTGGCATTGACAGCGATACGATTACTGGAAAGGCAGGAAATGATACTATTTCCGGTTTGGGAGGCGCCGATTGGATTCATGGAAATCAAGGAAATGATTCCCTCAACGGCGGCAGTGGCAATGATACTCTGTATGGTGGCAAAGGCACTGATACTTTGCTGGGAGTTAACGGCGAAGATTTCTTGTTTGGTAACAATGATGCTGACAGTTTAGATGGAGGAGAAGGGAATGACACTCTTTATGGTGGGAAGGGCAATGATACTCTGATAGGCGGTTTGCAAGATGATTTCCTGAGTGGCGACATAGGCGACGATTTTCTCATCGGAGGAGAAGGTAGCGATCGCTTTTTGTTAAATCCTGAAAGTGGTATCGATACGATCGCCAATTTTGACACCGATAGCGATAAGATTATCCTTGGCAATGGCTTGAGCTTCGGACAGTTAGACATTACCCAGACTGCTGGTGGAAATGCGATCAAAATTGCTGCGACAGGCTCAGTGTTGGCAAATGTCAGTGGAGTCACCGGGCTGTTGCGAGCAAATGATTTTTTGGTGATTTAAAAGAGTCAGGAATTACTTCATTCAGTTGACAGTTGACCTGTGACAGTTGACCTGTGACAGCAACCTCTACCTGGAAGTCCGAGGATTGGAGTAATGAATCGTCTGCTTTTAATTTCTCCCTAAAACGGAGAGGCTTTCAACCAATTATTTCTGGTAATCAGCCGAGGGTAGGGGCTGGGGGCGATCGCCCCCAGCCCCACCTTTTTAATAGAAAAATGTGTAACAATCAGTTAATCTCGCAGTTAACGCTGACAACTCCCAACTTACAACTATCTATGGCTCCTACAGTTTTGATTACAGGCGCTTCTCAAGGAAGCGGCAAGGCAACGGCACTGTTATTTGCCCGTAAAGGTTACGATGTGGTGATGGTGGCTAGGGAGCCGGAGAGATTGGCAGCAGCAGCGGCTCAGGTGCAGCGTGAAGGCACTTCGGCTGTGGCTGTGGCGGGGGATGTGGGCGATATTCAACAAGTGCGGGCGATCGTCCAAAAAGCCCTAGATGCCTGTGGAAACATTGATGTTTTGGTGAATAATGCTGGAATTTGTCTCGCAGGGGCGATCGAGCAAACCACCTCTGAAGATTGGCAGCAATTAATGAATACCAATTTTTGGGGCTGCGTTAACACCATTCAAGAACTTTTGCCACATTTTCTCGCACGAAAAACGGGTACAATTGTCAATGTTGGTTCCATTGGCGGCAAAATGCCCTTACCTCAAATGACTGCCTATTGCGCCAGCAAATATGCAGTAACCGGTTTGACAGAAACTTTGCGATTGGAATTGGCGCCCCGAGGCATTCACGTTTCGGCCGTGCATCCGGGCTTGATTAACAGCGATTTTTTGGAAAGAGCTCAATTTCGCGATCGAGACGAACCGGCAGTCGAATTGCGCCGCCAGCAAATGAGCGAAATGCTGAAATCTCCCGGAGCAAGCCAGCCTGAAGATGTTGCTAAAGCTATTTGGGATGCTGTTAATAACAAGCGTGCAGAAGTTACCGTCGGGCCTGCCTTTTTGGCGTCGGAAGCTTATCGGTTATTCCCCGGTTTGATGCAGTGGGCAATGGAAAAGGGCAAATTGTGAGAGTCATTAGTCATTAGTCATTAGTCATTAGTCATTAGTAGACTTGCATTGCATTCATTCCCAATTATCTGAAAATCGTCTGCGTTAATCGTCGGTTGCATCTGCCTGACATCTGCGGTTTCATTATTAACGTTGGATTTATTTAATTCAAGTTTAGTAAGGTGCTTGATTCGCACCCTACACCTACAAATTACAGGAGAGAACTAGCATTAATCAAACGACCGGTTAAATCTGCTGGGGTCACGTTCAACACAGTACCCAACAAAGCATTAGTAAAACCAAATCTAATATTAGTAGCTTCCACGCGGCCGTTGCCATCGGGATCGAGACTTTGCTGCGAGATGCCGCCCTTGGCTAACAAACTCGTTCCCCCCGCTATAGTTGCAGGATCTATCAGCAGCAGTCTCGGATCGTTCAAGCTATAATTTACTTGTTCAAAGGAGATATTGCTGCTGGTAAAAGCTACACTAATTCCGATGGAATCGCTCGACTTATCAAAGTCCACAATTACCGCGTCAGGCAGTTCAATGCCAACGGATTTAATTCCCGCTTGATCGACTCGAAAAACAAAGACATCGCTGCCCGCACCTCCTTTGTAAATATCGACATCTCTGTCGCCAATTAAAGTATCGTTACCCTCACCGCCGACTAACAAATCAACACCTTGCCCCCCGCGCAGCAAATCATTTCCCGCACCGCCATCAACGAAATCGCTATTTCTATCCCCTGTCAAGAAATCGTTGCCAATTTCTCCCAAAACATCGTCATCAGCTTTGCCGCCGTAAATAGAATCATCGCCGGCACCGCCTAACAGACTGTCTTTACCATCGTTGCCGAAAATCCTTTCTGCATCTGACGCGCCCCTGACTGTATCATTACCGCCCAGCATCCAAACTCCCCCAGGAAAACTAGCAAGTTGTCCTGGGGCGAGTGTAATATTTTCAGGAGTATTGTCTCCTACCAAGCGAGAGATGCCTGAATTATCTGGCGTGAGTACCATAGTTGTAAATTTTGTGCGATGCGATAATGGAGATATTGGAATATTCTACAGCTTGGTAGGGTGCGCCAGAACCAAGTTACTTTTTCTGCAAAGCGCGATCGACTAATCGCACTTTACACCCTAGGAGACAGCTTGCTCCATTTTGGCACAAGGGCGATCGCGCTTTGCAGATTAAAATAAAAGTTAAAAGTTGAGCCGATGCCAATTATCTTAGTTGAAGACTTGAGCAAAGTTTATCCGGTAGCGATTAAAGAACCGGGACTGAAAGGAACAGTGCGGCACTTTTTCAGTCGCACTTACCGCAATGTCAAAGCAGTTGAGGGCGTTTCTTTCAGTATTGAACCTGGTGAAGTGGTGGGGTTTCTCGGCGCTAACGGTGCGGGCAAAACTACGACGCTGAAAATGCTGACCGGTTTGATTTATCCGTCGGGTGGTACTGTCAGTGTGTGCGATCGTACTCCTTTCCGCCGCCAAGCAGATTTTCTGCAAAAAATCACCTTAGTCATGGGGCAGAAACAGCAGTTAATTTGGGATTTACCCGTGCTCGACTCTTTGCGAATCAATGCCGCAGTCTACGGCATTCCCGATAAAGATTACCGGAGGCGAATCGGAGAATTGACAGAAATGCTGTCACTAGAAGGCAAGTTAAATCAGGCGGTGCGTAAACTATCTTTAGGCGAACGCATGAAAGCTGAATTAATGGCGGCGCTGCTGCACCAACCGGAAGTATTATTTTTAGATGAACCGACGTTAGGTTTGGATATCAACGCACAGTTTAGCGTCAGGCAATTTCTGCGAGAATATAACGATCGCTATCAAGCAACGGTGCTGTTGACAAGTCACTACATGGCTGACATTACTGCTTTGTGCAAGCGAGTTTTGTTAATTCATGAAGGGCAATTAGTTTATGATGGCAGTTTGGACGGATTGCTCGACAGATTTGCACCTTATCGGGAAGTTCAGGTAAAATTAGCCGAACCGCTAGCAAAAGATAGCGCTTTTGCTTACGGCGAGGTAGAATCAATTGAAGGTAATTCAGTCCGATTTTTGGTCAAAAGGGAGGAGCTGACGGTGAGCGTGTCGAAGATTTTGGCGGAGTTGGAAGTGATAGATTTGACTGTTACCGATCCGCCCATAGAAGAGGTAATTGGCAGAGTTTTTCGCACGGGAAAAGTGTAATTTTTTTTCTGGCGTTATCGTTCCCCGAATCTGCTCATAGGTGATAACTTAAGCCTAAATTTATTTGAGATTCTGGCTTATATCCCAGCCTCGCTCCCCCTAAATCCCCCTTAATAAGACCCACTTTGACCGTTTCCAGTCCCCCCCTTATTAAGGGGGGTTAGGGGGGATCGAAGGGCCAATTTTCACACAAAAACATCTCAATAATAAAATCTAAAATTGACATGACACGATTCATCAGAATTGCTAAAACTTTGCTGATTACCTACTACGCTTATGCGCTCGAATACCGGGCAGAATTGTTTGTGTGGGCGCTGTCGGGAGCTTTGCCTTTTATCTTGATGGGCGTGTGGATGCAGGCGGCCGAGACTGGTCAATTTGGGCTGAAGTCGATCGACTTTACCCGTTATTTTTTAGCCACTTTCATTGTCAGGCAAACAAATGTAGTTTGGGTGATTTGGGATTTTGAAAAGGAAGTAGTGCAAGGCACGCTATCTAATAGATTGTTGCAGCCTCTCGATCCCGTATGGCACCACTTGGCATCTCACGTTTCCGAAAGGTTTGCGAGGCTGCCCTTTGTATTGGGATTAGTGCTGCTGTTTTTTGCACTTTACCCGCAGGCTTTTTGGCTGCCGAGTTGGGGGAGGTTTTTGCTATTTTTGTTGGTTGTCGTCTTGGCTTTTTGCTTGCGGTTCCTGATCCAGTATACCTTTGCGCTGTTTGCTTTTTGGCTGGAGAGGGCAAGTGCGATCGAACAATTTTGGTCTTTGATTTACCTGTTTTTATCGGGACTTATCGCGCCGCTAGAAGTGTTTCCTCCAGCCGTGCGCGAAGTAGTTTTGTGGACGCCGTTTCCTTATTTGATTAATTTTCCAGCTTCAATTTTGATCGGATTACCCGTAGATATCGGCCGCGGTTTGTTGGTGATGCTGGGTTGGGGTGCAGTGTTTTTTGTGTGGAATCGCTGGCTGTGGCGGCAGGGGTTGAAACAGTATTCTGGTATGGGAGCTTAAACAGTTGACAGTTGACAGTCAACTGTCAACTGTCAACTATCAACTATCAAGTATAAATGACTGATAACTCACCACTCAAAAATAAATCTTTTGCCTTTGCCATCCGAACGGTAAACCTATATAAATACTTGTTTATCAATAAAAAAGAATATGTATTGTCAAAACAACTACTACGAGCTGGAACAGCTATCGGTGCATTAGTTAGAGAAGCAGAACAAGCCGAAAGCAAAGCCGATTTTATTCATAAAGTAGCGATAGCCCTCAAAGAAGCCAACGAAACAGAATACTGGATATTGCTACTTCGAGAAACCGATTATCTCACCCCAAAAGAAAGCGAATCAATCTTAAACGACCTAAAAGAACTCCTAAAACTACTAACCAGCATCATCAAAACAACCAAACAAAAACTCAATGACGGTTGACAGTTGACAGTGAACAGAGGGACAGTGGATATTTACCGAACAATCTCGGGCCCTGTCAACTGTCAACTGTCAACTGTCAACTGTCAACTGTCAATTATCAACTGTCCACTGTCAACTGTCAGCACACATCATGCAAAAATGCAATCAGGAGCATTCGACAATTGCATAAAAATTAATTTTTTGTATCTATACATACAAAACTTTACAAAAAACTCTTATATTAATAAAACTAACGACTGATAAACAGGATAAAAGAGACTCTAATGACAGCCAAAAAAAACCTCATTGTAATCGGCAATGGCATGGTAGGCCACAAGTTCCTAGAGTTAATGGTGAGCTCGGATGCTGCCAAAAACTGGAATTTAATTACTTTTTGTGAAGAACCGCGCGTTGCTTACGATCGCGTAAACCTCAGCGGATTTTTCTCTGGTAAAACAGCGGGAGACTTATCTCTAGTTGCGCCGGGCTTTTATCAAGAAAACGGCATTCAAATTCATATCGGCGACAAAGCAGTCGCCATCAATCGGGAACAAAAAACAGTATCTTCAGCCAACGGTTTAGAGGTTCCCTACGACAAAATTGTTCTCGCCACCGGTTCCTATCCATTCGTACCTCCCATCAAAGGCAAAGACGCGGCAGGCACTTTTGTTTACCGGACAATTGACGACTTGGAGGCGATGTCAGATTACGCTAAAAATTGCCGGGTCGGTGTAGTAATTGGCGGCGGTTTGTTGGGTTTAGAATGCGCTAACGCTCTGCAAAATATGGGCTTGAAAACTCACGTGGTTGAGTTTGCCTCGCGGCTGATGCCCGTGCAAGTGGACGAGACTGGTGGTGCAATTCTCCGCAACAAAATCGAAGAGTTGGGGGTTTCGGTTCACACCAGCAAATCTACAACCGAAATTGTCAGCGAAGATGGCAAAGTTACTAAAATGCTGTTTGCTGATGGTTCGGAATTGGCAACAGATATGATTGTCTTTTCTGCTGGTATTCGCCCCCGCGACGAAATTGCCCGAGATTGCGGGATTGCAGTGGGAGAACGCGGCGGCATTACGATCAATGATAGCTGCCAAACTTCGGATGCTGATATTTATGCGATCGGCGAATGCGCGCTTTATCAAAATCGCATCTACGGCTTAGTTGCGCCTGGGTATACGATGGCTGGCGTCGCAGCCGATATTTTGAGCAGTGCAGCGGATGGCAGCCCCCATGCTAGCACTAGCACTTTTACAGGTGCGGATATGTCCACAAAACTCAAACTTTTGGGTGTGGATGTGGCGAGTTTTGGTGATGCTTTTGCCAATTCTGCCGGTGCTAAAGAGATTGTTGTGGCTGACACTTTCCAAGGCATTTACAAAAAATTAGTTTTAAATCAAGACGGTAGCCGGATTTTAGGCGGAATTCTCGTCGGAGATGCTTCTGCTTACGGCACTTTGCTGCAATTCATGCAAAATGAAATTGCTCTGCCGCCGCATCCTGAAGATTTGTTGGTGCCGCCGCGCGAAGGCGGAGCAACTGCTGGTTTTGGTGTGGACAGTTTGCCGGATTCGGCTCAAATTTGTTCTTGCAATAATGTCAGTAAAGGGCAGATTTGTGAGGCGATTCGCGATCGCAATTTAACTGATGTCCCCAGCGTCAAGAAATGCACTCAAGCCGGTACTGGCTGCGGCGGTTGCGTGCCTTTGGTGACGGACATCTTTAAGTCCGAGATGAAGAAAGCCGGGTTTGCAGTCAAAAATCATCTCTGCGAACATTTTGAATATTCCCGTCAAGAACTGTACCATTTGGTGCGCTCTCAAGAGCTTAAAAGCTTTGACGAGACGATCGCCAAACACGGCAAGGGCCGGGGCTGCGAAATTTGCAAGCCTGCTGTTGCTTCGATGCTGGCTTCTACCTGGAACGACCATATTCTAGAGAAGTCTCACGTCGGTTTGCAAGATACGAACGATTACTTTTTGGCAAACATTCAGCGCGACGGTACTTATTCGGTGGTGCCGCGCGTACCGGGCGGAGAAATTACGCCGGAGAAGTTGATTGTTTTGGGAGAAGTTGCCAGGGATTTTAAACTTTATACTAAGATTACTGGCGGACAGCGGATCGATTTGTTTGGGGCTCGGGTGGATCAGTTGCCGCATATTTGGCGCCGCTTGATTGATGCGGGATTTGAGTCTGGACACGCTTACGGTAAGGCTTTGCGTACTGTAAAATCTTGTGTGGGCAGCACTTGGTGCCGCTTTGGGGTGCAGGATTCGACGAGTTTGGCGATCGAGGTTGAATTGCGCTATCGCGGTTTGCGATCGCCCCACAAGCTCAAGTCTGCTGTCTCTGGCTGCACTCGCGAATGTGCTGAAGCTCAAAGCAAGGATTTTGGGATTATTGCGACTGAGAATGGTTGGAATTTGTACGTGTGCGGCAACGGCGGGATTAAGCCGCAGCACGCGGTTTTGCTAGCGTCTGATATCGATAAGGAAACTTTGATCAAGTATGTCGATCGCTTTTTGGTTTTCTATATCCGCACGGCCGATCGTTTGGAACGTACCGCTACTTGGTTGAACAAGCTTGAGGGCGGAATTGAATACTTGAAGCAGGTGATAATTGAGGATTCTCTCGGAATTTGTGCAGAGTTGGAGGCGCAGATGGAGCATTTGGTGAATACTTATCAGTGCGAGTGGAAAACTACGATTGAAGACCCGCAAAAGGTGCAGCGATTCCAGCATTTTGTGAATTCCGATTTGCCAGATCCGAGTATTGTTCGCGTCGAGGAACGGGGACAAACTCGCCCTGCTTACGAGCATGAAAAGGCTCTAGCTGGAGTTGCGGAATAATTCAATGCGTGTCAACTTGAACTTAAACCTATTGTCAGCCTGATTGTTTTAGCCTAAGCCCCCGATCCCCCCTTAACTTGCCCCCTACTCGACCCCTACTCCCCTTTTTAAGGGGGGGACAGGAGTATTATCAAAGTTCTCCTAACCCCATTAAAAAAAGGGGGGGACAGGAGTATTATCAAAGTTCCCCTTTTTTAGGAGGATGCGAGGGGGATCGAGGCTCCCAGACAAACGAGAGCGCTCGTAGGTTTTAGCCAATTGTTGATACGATGAAAGCCGTAGACTGGGAACGAGATTAGTCGTATTAAATTAACAGGAAAAACAATGGTTCAATCATTACAGGTTTCCGATACAGTGACAACTTGGGTCGATGTGTGCTCGCTGGATGCGATCGCCCCGAATACGGGAGTTTGCGCTTTAGTAGCAGGCGAACAAGTGGCGATTTTCCGAGTGGGAAACGGGGATGAACTGTATGCTTTGAGCAATTACGATCCGTTTAGCAAGGCTTTTGTGTTGTCGCGGGGACTTGTGGGCGATCGCAGCGGCACTCTGAAAGTTGCTTCTCCGATTTACAAGCAGAATTTTAGCTTGGCTACTGGCCAGTGTTTGGACGATGAAACGGTAAAAATTCCGACTTTTACGGTTCGGGTTGCAGGATCTCGCGTCCAAGTAGCTGTTACCTAGATTCACGGGCTTAATTGTTCGAGATCCATCCGCCAACACCTCACATTCCGATTCGGTGGTGGCGGATTTTGCATTGGGGCGCTACGCAGCCTGTAGTTTTGGTATAAAATAGAGTCGATCGGCTCGGTACTTCAGGTTTGCTCAGAAAATTCTCAACTAATACCGGAGCTGATACCATTTTCGATTAAAGAATTGGAGAATGGCTGATGACTGCGAGAGTTTGGAACTGGAATACAGTTGCATTCTTTTTGGGGACTGTTATGATTTCTGATTTTCAATGCAAACAAATTCTAGGGGCCAGGATATCAGTATGTTATTAAAAAAACTTGTTTCCGAAAATAATCCCCAGACAGTGGCAGAGTTAATCGACGCAAAACTCAAAACAGGTCAACTGACTGGGGCAGAACTCAAAACACAAGTTTTCGGTCAGCACTGGCGGGACGAATCTTTGCACGAATTTCTCCAAGAAATTGCAGCCAAGCTCGACAAAGAAACAGCGAACGAAATTATAGAATATTTGATAGCTCAAAACGGTCAACAAGAAAAATTTATTAATTTATTTTTAGCATCAGAATGCCTGTCAAAAGTTAAAACTGGTATCAATGAAACAACAGAAAAAAAACTGTTAAACGCTTTAAAAAAGTTATCGCAATACGGCACGGTTTTCCTGATTCTTTATCAAAGCGCTCAAGAATTGCAGGAAACTTATCAAATTCGCTATCGATCGATCGCCGCGATCGCCCAAACTTGGAAAAACGACCCGCAAACCCTGCCCTGGCTGAAAATACTGGCACACTCCAGCGACAGCGGCGAAGTCCGCGCCACAGCAGTCAAAGCCATAGCCCGCGGTTGGCCCGACGAGCCAGAAATTTACCTGATGCTGAAAAACCTCGCTTTGGGCGATCGAAGCTGGGCAGTGCGATCGGCCGCAATCCGAGAAATGGCTTCTGGTTGGCCCTCTAACAGCGATACCTTGCCGCTGCTGGTGGCCATGGCTCAGTCCGATCGCAGTCCCGCAGTCCGCACCTGCGCCCTGGAACAGTTGGCATCTAATTGGCGCGATCGCACAGATACCCTGCTGCTGCTGAGAACCGCCGCCGAATCCGACGAAAATTTGGGAGTGCGAGTCGCAGCGTGGCAAGAAATAGCCAGAGGTTGGCACAGCGTTTTAGGCACTTTATCCCTGCTCAAAAACCTTGCGCAGACAGGAAGTTCTACCCTGCGCACAGTAGCGGTGCGGGAATTGGCAGCGGGTTGGCCCGCCGATGCCGAGGTTTGGTTGCTGCTGAAAACTCTAGCAGCCTCCGACAGCAGCGAAGAAGTGCGCACAGCAGCGATCGAAGAATTGGCCTGGCGAAAGCCGCCCAACGAACCAGACATTTACCCGCTGCTGAAAAGTCTCGCCGAGTCGGACGCGAGTTCCACCGTCCGGCAGGCAGCAGTCCAAGGAGTTGCCTCTGGCTGGCCCTGTGAGCCCGAAACTCTGGCTTTTTTGAAAAATATAGCTACGGGCGATCGCGACGCCGAACTGCGCGAAATAGCCCTGCAACAGATTGCCTCCGGTTGGCCCGACAGCCCAGAGACATTGCCCCTGCTGCAATCTGTTGCTAGCTCAGATGATTATTGGACTGTGCGGCAAGTGGTAGTTGTAGCCGCAGCCACGTTACCGTCAGCCAGTCTCGAAGTCTTTGAGTGGTTGAAAAATCTGGCTGAATCAGACAGACACATCAACGTCCGAGAAACGGCGGTGGAACAGATAGCAAGAGGCTGGCGACACCGGGGCGAGACGCTGCCTTTTCTCAAGCAACTGGCGGAGTCGGAACGGGATTATCACTTGCTGAGCGTGCTGGTGCGAGAAATAGCGCGGGGATGGCCAGAAGAGCCGGAAACCTTGGCTTGGTTGAAAATTCAGCTTGAGGCTGGGGAGGAGGAGGTGCGCGAGGTGGCGGTGCAGGAACTCGCTCGCAATTGGCCCGATGGTGGTGAAACTTTGCGGATGTTGGAGGCTAAAGCAGAGGGCGATGACAGTTCGGCTGTCAGGAAAATTGCTTTGCAAAAGTTAGCCCGGGGGCGGACAAATGAGTCTCAAACTTTCGAGTGGCTGAAAATTAGGGCCGCCCAAGATGAAGATTCGCAGGTGCGGGCGATCGCCCTGGTAGAGTTAATCCGGGGATGGAAGGACGAACCGGGAATGTTTGAGTTTTTGCGCCAGAGAGCTCTTACCGATCCCTACGATCGCATAGGTTCTTTTGCTTACAATCCCCGGTTTACAGCACTCGAAGCAATTATCGAACATTATCCCGAAAATGAGGAAACTTTGCCATTGGTGCGATCGCTCGCAGTGTCCGACGGCGACGAGCAAGTGCGGGCCTTAGCGGGCCGCCGGCTGGGTAGCCAAGATTGGTAATTAGTTATTAGTCATTAGTTATTAGTCCTGCCGTCATGAGTTATTAGTTATTAGTTATTAGTTATTAGTCATGAGTTGTTAGTCATGAGTTGTTAGTTATTAGTCATTAGTTATTAGTCATTAGTCCGGCCGTCATTAAGTAAATCCACCTAATTAAACATAAAATATGAAGCCCGAAAAAGCTTGCTGTGTATGTCTTCTTCCTTCTTCCTTCTTCCTTCTTCCTTCTTCCTTCTTCCTTCTTCCTTCTTCCTTCTTCCTTCTTCCTTCTACTTAGTTATTTGCCTGTGTTTTTAACAATCCCAAATCCCACATCGATTCATTCCCACAAAAGCGCGATCGCAAACCGCACCGCTTCCCCCATCATCGAACAGCGAACGCTCGCGGACGCCGTTTTCTCCCACAAAAGCAACTGTTCCCGAAAACCCGCGTCTTGCTTGGCCCGCTGCACGATCGCCTGACTGATGACTTTCCTCTGAATTTGCTCTGTCGGGATACCTTGCTGCTTCAAATAATCCAACAACCGCTGCACGCTTTCGGAGAATTTATCGGGCGTTTGAGACATCAAAATAAACGAAATTTGGCGCACCATTCTCTGATATATTTCCTGCCTTCTGAGCAACACCTCCTTTTGGCTCGGCATCGCCGGCTGCGGTGTTGCTGACTCCTCCTGCGAACCGTTATCGGCCACAGCCAATCCCAGCAAACTCAAAATTTCAGCGCCCTTAGCTAAAACCTTTTCCAACATATCTGGATAAAGCTCCAAAATGCGATCGCCCAAAATCTTGCCATTCACCAAACGGTTCGCGCTCAACCGCAGTAAATTTCCTTCTCCCGCTGACTCAAAAAAATGTACAGCCAACCTTAGTTCGTAGCTCTCCAACTCCACCTGACGCACCGTAAAAACCAAAGCCTCCCAATTAGGAGATTGGTCAAAACACACCTCCACAATCGAACTTTCCTGTTGATACTGCCGCCCCAATTCCCCAGACTCAAAATCGCGATCGGCTGGCAAGCGATTTGCCGCAACTTTTGCAGTATAATCAAACTTAGTAAAAACATAGCGACAGTCAACCTTCGACAGATCGACATCTTGAACCTGCCAATTTTGAATGCAGCAACCCGTAAGCTGCGCCCCCTCCAAATTAGTCCGAATCAAACGGCACTCAATCAAACAAGCTTCTCTTAAATCCGCCTCAGCCAACATCGCATCCATCAAATAAGCGCCGCTCAAATCAGCTTTCCGCAAATGGGCACTGCGCAAATTAGCTTCGCTCAAATCCGCCCGCAGCAAATACACTTCTTGCAGGTTAGCTCGCACCAAAAGCGCCTGCTTAAAACTCGCTTTCAACAGATAAGAACCCGCCAAATTAGATCGACTCAAATCAGCCCGCTCCAGCACCGCCTCAGTCAAATCCGCCCCCGCCAGCACAGCTCGGTGCAAGTCAGCGCCTGTCAGATTTGCCGATCGCATTTGAGTACCGTTCAAGTCAGCTTCAATCAAATTTGCACCGCTCAAAATTGCCGATCGCAAATTCGCTTCCACCAAATGCGCTTCCCGCAAATTAGCACCCGTTAAATTAGCACCAACAAGACTGGCGCGGTTGAGATTCGCCTCCATCAATTCCGCCCCCATCAACTGCGCGCCGTCGAGTTTCGCCCTTTCCAAATTAATTTGGTCAGATTTAACTTTTTGAAGATTAGCACCGCCCAAATCCGCCTCAGGGAGCGCCGCCCAATTAAGATCCGCTGCTTCCAAACAAGCAAGGCGCAAATCGGCTTTAGCAAGATTTGCCCCGCTCAAATTTGACTGGCTCAGATTAGCCCCGGACATCACTGCACTGCGGAGATCCGCGCGGCGCAAACAAGCCCCAATTAACTTGGCATTGCTCAAAAAAGACCAGCTCAAATTAGCACCGGTCAAGTTAGCACCAGTTAAGTCTATTTCTCGCAGGTTGACACCGCTTAAACTAGCACCGCTGAGGTCAATATGAGCAAAGTTGCGCTCTCCCTCTTGATAGCGCTGTAAAAATTCCTGTATTTGCATTCGCAGGGGAAGGGGAAGGGGAAGGAATAAAACGATTTCTAGTCGGGTAAAATAACACTTATCACGTTTGTAGTGAGGAATGCGAGTCCTCGGATTTGGATGCTGACTCGCATTCCTCACTACAAACCATTATCACGTTTGTAGTCAGGAATGCGAGTCCTCTGGTTTTATGCGGACTGAAGTCCGAACGATCAAACCAATTTGATTGCAATCTATCGACAGGACATCATAGAATTTAGAAATTCCGTTGATTCAATGATTTTTCCAGAAAGAATTGGTTTAAAGCCTCTCCCTTTTAGGGATAAATTAAAAGAAGAATATTCCTTACTCCAATCCTCTTTTTTCCAGGTAGAGGTCGCTATCAACTGTCACAGGTCAACTGTCAACTGAAAGAAAGCGCTGCAATTCCTGCTGCAAATACTTGGCCCATTTAGTCGCTAGAGGAACTTCTGTAAAAGGAACCTGCACTGCCGCAGCATCTTTTAACAAAAATTCTAGGGCGATCGCGCTTCCAGAATTCGGCGGCGACTCTAAATCTACCACAGCGCCGTTAACTAACAACCGCAGCGATTCCACATTTTTCAAAGAAAAAGTTTGCAAATTCACAGGCCCCCTGCGAGTAGGTTTCCCCCAAGTCAAACAGTCTTCTTGCTGACCGAGTACAGCATAAATATCGTACTTTGCCTTGGCGAATTGTTCCGCCCAAACGCGATACGCTTCCAGCTTTTGATACTCGTTCCATCCAGCCCAAGCCAGAGAAATAAAAATTGCCAGCAGCGGCAGCCACATTAAACCTCTTTCCATGCAATATCCTTTTCATTCAGTTGACAGTTGACAGTTGACAGTTGACAGTTGACAGATGACAGATGACAGATGACAGTTGACAGTTGACAGTTGACTTCGGAGGGCGACCTCTACCTAAAAGGAAGAGGATTGGAGTAATGAATAGTTTTCTTTTAATTTATCCCGATCGGGGAGAGGCTTTAAACCAATTATTTCTGGTAAAAAATACTCCCGGTTATGTTTGCCATCTGCTTTAATGATACAATTGATTGAACTTGTCAAACTTGCTCGGGAATTTAAACTAGAAACTAAAGCAATTTTCGATCGCACGGGCAGCCACAGCCGCCAAATACCAAACGCCCGCCCGATCGCTCTCCAGAACCAGCCGCCCCTAAAACTGGCGCTATAGGTGAAAATTGGGTTATTGTGGTGTACAAGCCTTCCCTACACGGACGATCGGCCATGAAAAAGTTTTTCCTTCTGTGCTTATTTTTAATCGGGCTCGGCTGGGCGATTTCTAATTTCCCAGGACTGGCTACTCAAGGTACTTACGACTCGATTGTGCTGGATTTCCGCGAAGATATCGGTGCTGCTGAGATTGCAAAAGAAGTAAATGCGATCGCCCAGCAGTACAAAATCGCACCGCAACTCAACAGCGAATTCTCAGCATCAGATAATGTGTATGTTGTCAAGGGCGATCGCGCTTTGCTTTCGGCCCTGAAAAAATCAAACTTGGCTAAAGATACCGAATACATTGAACCGAACTTTGTCTACAGCGCCTTCGAGATTCCCAACGACCCCATGTATACCAAGCAGTGGAATCTCCGCAGCATCAACGTAGAATCTGCCTGGAACGAAACCAAAGGCAGCGGCACAACAGTAGCGATAATTGACACGGGCATTACCCCCGTCGCCGACTTAAAAGAAACCAAATTTGTACCGGGCTACGACTTTGTAAACGATCGCGCCGAAGCCTACGACGACAACGGCCACGGTACTCACGTCGCCGGTACAGTCGCCCAATCAACTAACAACAACTACGGCGTCGCAGGCATCGCTTACGAAGCATCTTTAATGCCGCTCAAAGTATTAAGCGGCAGCGGCGGCGGTACAGTTTCCGACATTGCCGAAGCAATTAAATTTGCAGCAGACAACGGCGCAGATGTCATCAACATGAGTTTAGGCGGCGGCGGCGAAAGTCAGTTAATGGAAGAAGCGATCGACTACGCCCACTCTAAAGGCGTTGTCATCATCGCAGCCGCAGGCAACTCCGGCGACAGTTCGGCCTCCTATCCCGCCCGCTATCCCCACGTCATCGGCGTTTCCGCCCTCGGCCCGAACGACGAAAAAGCCGAGTATTCCAATTTCGGCGCAGGGGTTGACATTTCTGCCCCGGGCGGTTCTGAACTAGGCAAAATTCTGCAAAGTACGATCGACCCAGAAACCGGCGCCGAAGTCTTTGAAGGCTACCAAGGCACAAGCATGGCTTCTCCCCACGTCGCCGGCGTTGCAGCACTTATCAAGGCATCGGGTATCACAGAACCAGACGCAATTCGCAGCGTACTCTTGCAGTCCTCGCGAAATGTCACCGAAGACCCCTTAAACCATTTTGGTTCGGGACACCTAGACGCAGGCGCAGCAGTTCAGCTAGCCCAGCGCGGACAAATCAACTTCCGCGACTTCTTCCGCTGGCTGCGCGACAACGGCTATCTTAGCCCCCGCTTCTGGATCGACGGCGGTGCAGTCGCCCTGTTACCGAAAATTGCCATGGTGCTCGGTTCTTACCTGCTGGCTTTCATTTTGCGGAATTATTTCCCGTTCCAGTGGACTTGGGGCTTTTCCGGCGGCTTGATTGCTGGAAGTTCAGGCTTCTGTTTCCTCCGCAACTTGTTCGTATTTGACTTGCCGCAGTGGCCGATGAGAATCATGGGCAGTTCTATCCCCGAACTCGGCGGTGCAATTAACGGCAGCAGTATGCTGAATCCCTTGTTTGCTAGTGTTTTGATTCCCGGGATTTTGATTGTTTTGCTGTTGGGACATCAACAGTGGAAGTGGATCGCGATCGCAACTTCGATCGGCTTTGCTAGCTGTTTAGCTGTGAACGCTGTTCTCTCTCCCGCAGTTTGGGGATTGGGAACAGGTTTAGTAGCACAAACATTCTTGATTGTCAATGCTTTGCTGTGTTTTGGATTGGCACGTTTAGCACTTAAAACAGAGGTGCAGTCTGCATGAGTATTACAGTCAAAGGCAAAATTGAACGCAAAGGATTAGGCCCGGGCACTTGGGCTTTGGTTGGCGAAGATGGGGAAACTTACGAACTTAAGGATGCTCCTTCTGAATTGAAAAAAGCTGATTTGAAAGTCAGCGTTAAAGGTGAAGTCCGCAAGGATGTCATGACTTTTGCGATGATCGGGCCGGTGCTTGAGGTGCAGTCTTTCGATCTGTTGTAGGTCGATCGGCTCGCTCCAGCTTTCGAGCAAAAAAAAACCCCGGCCAAAATTGGCTGGGGTTTATTCATTAGGGTGCATCTACTAATTTAATGTCCGGCCCGAGAGCACCTCATTCAGGACAGTTTGGGAAAATCCATGATTTTAGAAACCCGGTTTCTTTCTAGATTTCTGGTTCCTGTACGCAAAACTCGTAGAAACCGGGTTTCTCGGCCCATGCACCTACGCCCTCAAACTGTCGCTACCTCTGGTTATACCTAATTTTTGCCAAAAAAAACCCGGCCAAAATTGGTCGGGAGTTAATTAATCAGGGTGCATCTACCAACTAAGCTTCCTAAGAATTCTCGCGCAATCCGGACACTTACCTCAAACTTTTTCAGCATCAGCCTCAATACCGCAAAAAAAAACCCGGCCAAACTTGGTCGGGAGTTAATTAATCAGGGTGCATCTACTAATCTAATCTCCGGCCCCACCGCACCTTGTTCCGGACAGTTTGGCAGAATTTGCAGGAATTTGCGGCGAAAGCGTGCGATCGACAAAAAAAACTCCCGCGCCAAACTTGGTCGGGAGTTAATTAATCAGGGTGCATCTACTAATTTAGTCTCCGGTAGCACCGCACCTCTTTCGGGACAGTTTGGGAAATTTGGCAGAATTTGAGGTAAGCGCGTGCGATCGCTCAAAAAAAACCCCAAACCAAAATTGGTCGGGAGTTAATTAATCAGGGTGCATCTACTAATCTACTCTCCGATAGCACCGCACCTCTTTCGGGACAGTTTGGGAAATTTGCCAGAATTTTCCGAGAAAGTGCGATCGCTCAAAAAAAAACTCCCGCGCCGTAATTGGTCGGGAGTTAATTAATCAGGGTGCATCTACTAATCTACTCTCCGGTAGCACCGCACCTCTTTCGGGACAGTTTGGGAAATTTGCCAGAATTTTCCGAGAAAGTGCGATCGACCCAAAAAAAAACCCCAAACCAAAATTGGTCGGGAGTTAATTAATCAGGGTGCATCTACTAATCTACTCTCCGGTAACACTACACCTTTTTCCGGACAGTTTGGAAAATTTGCCAGAATTTTCCGAGAAAGTGCGATCGACCAAAAAAAACCCCAAACCAAAATTGGTCGGGAGTTAATTAATCAGGGTGCATCTACTAATTTAGTCTCCGGTAATACCGCACCTCTTTCGGGACAATTTGGAAAATTTGCCAGAATTTTCCCAGAAAGTGCGATCGACCCAAAAAAAAACCCCAAACCAAAATTGGTCGGGAGTTAATTAATCAGGGTGCATCTACTAATCTACTCTCCGGTAACACTACACCTTTTTCCGGACAGTTTGGAAAATTTGCCAGAATTTTCCGAGAAAGTGCGATCGACCAAAAAAAACCCCAAACCAAAATTGGTCGGGAGTTAATTAATCAGGGTGCATCTACTAATTTAGTCTCCGGTAATACCGCACCTCTTTCGGGACAATTTGGAAAATTTGCCAGAATTTTCCGAGAAAGTGCGATCGACAAAAAAAACCCGGCCAAACTTGGTCGGGAGTTAATTAATCAGGGTGCATCTACCAACTAAGCTTCCTGAGAATTCCATCGCAATCCGGAAACTTACCACTAAAAACTCAAAACTATTTTCTGTGAACGAGAGTTGCACTAGCTTGGTCTGTCGGAACTAGCAAGACTTCGCTAATATTGACGTGGGGCGATCGCGTCGCACAAAAATACACCACATCGGCTACATCGTCCGCAGTTAGCGGTGTCAGTCCTTGATAGACATTTTTTGCCTTTTCTGCATCGCCGTGAAACCGGACATTGCTAAATTCTGTTTCCACCAAACCGGGTTCTATTTCCGTCACCCGCACCGGTGTTCCCAAAAGGTCTTGTTTCAACCCTTCAGAAATAGCTCTCACCGCTGCTTTGGAAGCGCAATAAACATTACCTTTCGGATAAGTTTGGCGGCCTGCTATTGAGCCGATATTCACTACGTGGCCGCGGCCTCGGCTGACCATTCCCGGCACGATGTAGCGAGTCATGTACAGCAAGCCTTTCACATTGGTATCAATCATTTCTTCCCAATCTTGAAAGTTGCCTTCGTGCAGTTTGTCTAAACCGCGGCTCAATCCCGCATTGTTAATCAGAATATCGATGCTTTTCCACGCTTCGGGCAGCCCAGTTATCGCCGATTCGACTTGCGGGCGATCGCGCACGTCCAATTCTAGCAAGTAAATCTCGTTCGCCGACGCGATCGATTTTGTGTCTGCAAGTTCCTTTGCCAGTCGATCGAGCTTTTCAAGGCGGCGGGCTGCTAAAATTAGTTTGGCTCCACAGGAGGCGAATATCTTGGCACAGGCTGCTCCGATACCGCTGCTCGCACCCGTAATGAAAACAATTTGATTTTGGATAGAAATCATTTTTTGTCAGTTGTCAGTTGACTGTTGTCAGTTGACTGTTGGCTGTTGTCAGTTGACTGTTGGCTGTTGTCATTAATCATTAGTCGGTAGTCATTAGGGAAAATTACCAATTACCTGCGCGGGCCTGCGCGGGCCTGCGCGGGCCTGCGCGGGCCAATTCCCCATTCCCCATTCCCAATTCCCCATTCCCATAACATCTATTATTTAACAACCCGCAATCGCACACTAATCATTGCAATTCCGCCTTGCCGCATTAAAACTGCCGAAATCCAGCGATTTTCCGGCGTAGCGGGAGCTTTACCTACTTTAAAAATGCCCCCCGAATTCAGCAAATCCAGATCGAGTTCTGCGGACTTGAAAAATGTTTTTTCGCTAACGGGTTCCTCCAAAATAGTTCCTATTAAAATGTCATTACCGATCGGCTCTAGAACAATGGCATCAAAATGGTACTCTTCGCCCACCTTCACTTGCTCCGGGACATTCACTTGAATTTTGGGAGGATTTTTTCCGGAACTAAGCTCATTTTGTTCTGCTAAAATCTCTTGATTAACTATTTTTTCACCTTCAAAGCGCTGCTGAGAACGAATGGTAGCTTTGAGATTTAATTCTCTCCCATCCTGTTTTTGAGTGCCGGCAATTGTAGTTATTGTTTCAGCGACAATCGCGCTACCTTCGGTTTTCCAAGATTTTAGTTCGGTGCGGTAATTCAAACTCGGATACCGCTGCCAGAGTTGGGTGAGGGCTTTTTCCATGCTTTGGCTGTTTAAGCCGTCAGAATGAGTGAAATTCTGGCTGTAAAATGCCATGACTGCTTTGACATCGCGCCGGTTGGCGGCTGCGTCTATTTCTGTTAGGAGTTTGGTGAGTGGGGCGGGCGCATTTGCAGGAGTTTGGGCGAGATCCCCACTCGCCCCGATCGCTCTTACCGCACTCGGATGCAGCACGCCACCGCTTACCACTGCTAAACATAACAAGATTTGAGCGATCGACTGGCGGCCGAAGCAGCCAAATACGATCGCCCGTTGGCGCAGCCCTCGAAGAGGATCGGCTGTTTCGTCCCGACGGCTGCAAAAATACTGAGATACACTTGGCACTAAATTCAAAAAATTACGCATTAGATGATACTTTGGTTATTTGTCAGGAGTCGCGGCGCGGGCAACTGTTCGCCAGCAACGAAAAACTGACAACGGAAGGAGGGACACGGCACAATCTAATTTTAGATTGCTGATTGAAAATTGGCTGAAACTGCCGGAACAATAAGCATAATAATCTAAAACCTCTAATCTAAAATCTATCGACCTGTGGAACTTGTAAAAGAAACAAATACCTTGACAAAAGCCCCCTTGCGGTTGTTGGTTGCAGCTAGCGGCACGGGAGGACATCTATTTCCGGCGATCGCCACCGCTGCGGAGTTGAACGACTGTCACATCGAATGGCTGGGAGTCCCAGACCGCATGGAAACGCAGTTAGTTCCCTCCCTTTATCCCCTCCACACGATCGCCGTCGAAGGCTTCCAGCAGCGATTTGGACTCGGTACAGCGCGCATTTTGGGCGGACTGATCGGCTCCATCCTTCAGGTGCGAAAGTTGCTCAAAGAAGGAAATTTTCAGGGAGTATTTACTACCGGCGGTTACATCGCAGCACCGGCAATTTTGGCAGCCCGCTCTTTGGGTTTGCCGGTGATTCTCCACGAATCTAATGCAATTCCGGGCAAAGTGACGCGGTGGTTTAGTCCTTTTTGCAGTGCTGTGGCGATCGGATTTGCAGCAGCAGCCCAGCATTTACCCCGCGCGAAAACGGTGGTTGCAGGTACGCCAGTGCGATCGCAATTCCTCGCGCAGCAACCTCTAAAGTTACCAATTCCTGACAGCGTACCTGTAATTTTAGTCATGGGCGGCTCCCAAGGTGCTGTCGCAGTCAATCAGTTAGTGCGCGAGTGTGCTCCGGCTTGGTTTGATGCGGGTGCTTGGGTAGTTCACCTCACCGGAAATAATGATCCGGATGCTGAGAGTTTGAAACACGAGCAGTATCTGTCGATGCCATTTTACGACAATGTGGCGAGTTTGTTGCAGCGAGCAAATATAGCAATTAGTCGATCGGGCGCCAGTGCCTTAACAGAATTAGCAGTAACTGGAGTACCTTCTATTTTAATTCCTTTTCCTCACGCCGCAGACGACCACCAAAGATTTAACGCCGAAGTATTTGCCGCCGCCGGCGCCGCCGCGGTATTCCGTCAAAGCGAACTCACAGCAGAGGTATTGCAAAGCAAAGTGCTGTATTTGTTAAAAGATTCCGAATATTTGGCAAAAATGTCTCAAGCTGCTCTTCAATTAGCGGTGACAGACAGTACAGAACGTTTGGCTAATTTGGTCAGGGAATTGGTGGTGCGGTAGGGAGTGTTAGTCAGTAGTCAGTAGTCAGTAGTCATTAGTCATATCAACTTCGATCTCTGGGTTATTATATAATGCAAAATCTTGTAGGGGCGGGTTCACCAGTATTCTCGTATCCAAAGCCAACAAATTCATAAACCCGCCCCGCCCATACCGGCACAAACCGACCGGACATCTAAATAGGCGATCGAGAATTTGTAACAAGGAGAAAGTCAAATGGCATACAGTGACTTTACTTTAGACAGAGTATTGAAAACCTTTGACTTAGCTTATTCTGAAATAGTCGAAATCTTCACTCCTGCACCCGAGTTAGAGTGCAGCAGATTACTGACAGAAGTTTTGCAAGAAAATCTGCCTGTAGCTCTCGGTAGCAATACAGAAAAAGCTCGTTCAGAACTGATTATCGCGCCGATTTTAATGGAAGTGAGAAAACTTTTGCAGCATCGCGTGAGCTTATTCTCTGGCATTGATTTTACTGTAGATGCTGAAAGAGGGCTGAATGGGAATTGTGATTTTCTGATAAGCCGATCGCCAGAATTGTTGATTGTAAAAGCCCCAGTCATTGCTATTGTAGAGGCTAAAAAGGAAAACATTAATTCAGGATTGGGACAGTGCATAGCTTCCATGTTAGCAGCTAAAATCTTCAACGAGCGCGAAGGCAATGAGATTGCCACAATTTATGGGGCTGTCACTACAGGAGATAGATGGAAATTCTTAAAACTCCAAGGACAAGCGATTTCTGTTGAGACAAGCGAAACTTTGCTTACTAATTTGAGTAAAATTTTGGGAATTTTAGCATTGGGAATGGACGGCGCTTAATCCTTAATTATCGCCCATATTCAACTTAACAAAATCAACCACCGACGCTAAGCCATCCTGAGTTTTCAAATTAGTAAAAACAAAAGGTTTCTCCCCGCGCATCTTTTTAGCATCCCGTTCCATCACGCCCAAATCTGCTCCCACAAAAGGCGCCAGATCTGTTTTATTAATTACCAATAAATCCGACTTAGTAATTCCCGGCCCGCCCTTGCGCGGAATTTTATCCCCCGCAGCCACATCAATTACATAAATTGTCAAATCCACCAACTCCGGGCTAAAAGTTGCAGCCAAATTGTCGCCGCCGCTTTCGACAAACACTAAATCTAAATTAGTAAATTTGTATTCTAACTCTTCTATAGCTACCAAATTGATCGAAGCATCTTCGCGGATGGCGGTGTGGGGACAGCCGCCAGTTTCTACTCCCAAAATGCGATCGCTCTCCAAAGCTTGACTCCGAACCAAAAACTGTGCATCTTCCTGAGTATAGATATCATTAGTAACAACAGCAATCTGGTAATCCTGACGCAGCGACTTGCACAAAGCATCAAGCAAAGCCGTTTTTCCCGAACCAACCGGGCCAGCAATTCCTACACGAAAAGCACTCATAATTATTTTGGTAATGGGGCATTGGGCATCGGGAATTGGGCATTGGGCATAGTTTATTTATCTTCCTTCTTCCATCCATCCGTTACAAAATTCGTTGCCGAACTTCCTTACATCCGTTAAATCCGTTACATAATCCGTTGCCGAACTTCCTTCCTATTTTCAACTCCGAAACAACCGAGTGTACTGAGTTTCGTGCGCCATGCTAGCTAGCGCCAGTCCCCAACTGCAACTACCAAGGTCATCATCTTCTAATTGTAAAACTTCTCGCGCCGTTGAGCTAATTTGACAGTGCAAATCTAACAGCAACTGCTGGCCCGCAGTTTGACCCAGAGGAATCAATTTCACGCCCGCACTCGCCAAATTTGCAGCCCAACTGTACAAATATCCTACCGCGGCCGCTTCCTCTTCAATCTGCCAACTGGCGGCCGCAATCCCAAAGCCGATCGCAAAATTGCACGGATTGCCGCCAACTTCCACCAAATCTTTTACAATTGTTGTCAAGCCAGAAGCAGCGGGCGATTCCCTGCGGGATAGCTTCGCTTCACGCAAATCCAGCAACAACCGCGTCAAAGTCCGTCCCATCTGCCAACTTTGCAAGCGCAACTCTTCAGTTTCCTTAGCAGCAGTCGCCCAAGCATTCCAATAACTCAAAGCCCTCAAATCCCCAATCTTCGCCGCCCTCAAAGCCCGTACCGCCACAGCAGCCTCTACTCGCACCGCCCCGAATTCCAGCGAATTTTCCAACCAATTCCTCAAACTAATCTCGCTGTCGATCGCACCGGTTTCTACCAGACTTTCAATTCCCTCAGAATAACTATAAGCTCCCACAGGCGCAAAAGCTAACTGCAACAAAGATAAAAGTTGATTGTTCACGGCGTTGACTGTTGACTGTTGACTGTTGACTTCTTGCTTCTTGAATGGCCGAAAGCAATTTAGTCACAAGCCCTCGGATTCATCGGTGGGAGTAAATCTAAAATCTAAAATCTAAAATCTAAAATCTAAAATCTAAAATCTAAAATCTAATGACTGTGCCCGTAAGCGCCCATT
Organism: Microcoleus sp. ARI1-B5; assembly: GCF_036705795.1. Taxonomy (NCBI): domain Bacteria; kingdom Bacillati; phylum Cyanobacteriota; class Cyanophyceae; order Oscillatoriales; family Microcoleaceae; genus Microcoleus; species Microcoleus sp. ARI1-B5. The sequence goes on along the minus strand of NZ_JAUBVK010000015.1, from coordinate 76,188 downwards.
TCCGGCTGAAACGGCACAATTTCCTGTGTTACTTCCAAACCCATTTTTTCCAGCATTCCCTGCAAAACAGAGTCAGGAGAAAGCCTTAAATAATTATCGGCCACTTCCAAAGCTACGTGGCGGTTTCCCAAATGATAAGCCGCCCGCATCAGCAGCAGCCCAGTCGAGGCCCTTGCGGTCAGTACCGGTTCGGGTTTTGCGCTTACGAGTACCAAACAGCTACCGTCTTCCGACTGCAATAAATCTCGATCGCGCAGTACCGTACCTCTAGGCAAAGCCAAGTGTAGCACTTCTCCGGCATCCGTCTCGAATCGGTGGCGGCTGCGAGTGCGATCGTCCGCTGTCATCGGTAAACTAAAGTTGACAGCAGCATCGGGATTTGCAGGCAAATGTTTTGTGAAAGTTAGCATTTTCCTATTCTATTCCTCCAAGGAATTCCCTTCTTACCATGTCCGGTCAATTCCCTCCGGAACGATTGGCCCGCAATTTGTAAAGGTTCGATAGTTCCGAATGCAATTCAAGCGTTATGGATGAGGACTTGCATTCGGAACGATCGAACCAATCTTATTATGGTCGTCCGAGCGGACACGATATCACATCTAGTTTTTCAGGAATATCTTTTTTATCTCTAATTGCGATTTACAGCCAGTTGCAAAATAATCATCTCTCTGAACCGCTCCCGTTCTTGTTTTACTACCAAATTTTGGTCATTTTGTCAAGCACTTTTTTACAGACGAGCGCCCTTTTTTCAAATATTTTCGCATACCGTCTAGTAACTCGAACCATAGAACGGGAGAGGAAGAAAGACTCAAACCCATCGATTTTATTGATTGCCCACTTGTTGCAGCCGCAGCAGCTCGGCTTGAATTCGCTGTTTGACTGCCGGATTCGCTTGCTGGAGCAAAGTGAGTTGGTTGAAGCGGCTCACTGTCAAGCCATTGCTTTCGATAATTTTTTTAGCTTGGTCGCAGTAATTCACCGCCACGCCGCGAAGGTTGCCAGAAAGCCTGTTAATTTCCTGAGTCTCGTTGCACACTACTCTGGGAACCGATCCTCCTGCCATTCCTTTAATTTCCTTATAAGCTTCTACCCGTCTGGGTTCTATTGCCAAGACAGCGCGAGCGTAGTTAGTAATTTCGGTGTTGCTAATTTCTTGAGCTTGGGCGGCCGCTCCGAAAACGAGGCTTGGGGATTGTCCGTACAAGCCCGGGGCCCATCCGAAGGCCAAAGCTGCTCCAGAAAGAATGCCCGCGAACACTGATTGTCGCAGCATCCGGTTTAATCTAAATTTAGGGGTGTTGACTGAGGTGTTCATGGTCGTCGGTGATTGCTTGCGTGTTGATAAAAATGACACAGCCCCCAGAGGCTCAATCTTTTTGAATAATGTGGCGGCTAAAAAGTTCCTGCCTAAAAGTCACAATTTTTAATTCAAGCACGATGATTTGCTAGTTGCTACGGCGATCGACTTTTTAGCAAATTCGATAATTATATCCACTCTAGCATCTTTCGGAAGTTGAGATCGCACAAAATTTTCACGGTAATTTTCATTGCAGAGCGTTCCCCAATTGCCTCTACCAAATAATTCTCAAAGCTCAAATATTAAATAATTCTAAAAGTCCTTGACAAATTCCTCGCATTAATTCTGGGAATCAAGGTGCGATCGCCTTTCATTCAGTTGACAGTTGACAGTTAACAGTTGACAGTTAAGAGCGACCTCTTCCTTTTAGGTCAAGTGCTATCACAGGTCACAGGTCACAGGTCAACTGAAATCGATCGTTTAATGTTAAGCGGAGGCTCCCACGCGATCGACTGCATTCGGGCCCCCTTTGCCTGCTGAGTGCGCCCGAACCAACGCCAGTTTTACTACCCGAAGACAGAGGCAGCATTCGCGAACTAGACATTAAAATCGTCCTATCAAAACACCCGCTATCTGTTTTCGGCAATCACCCGCAGGCCTTCGATTCGAGCCCCCGCTTCCTCAAGTTTCGGGCTGGGAAAACTTGTCTCCGACTTACCCAGAAACCCAGTTTTTCTACGAAATATCGTTACAGCTACCAGCCAGACTAGAAAAACCCGGAACCCTGGAATTTTTGTGCCTAAGTTGTCTTGTCATATCGATCGCAGATAGCGAAATTTGGCAAGCGTTTTCGCAGCAAGTTAACAATTATTAATTACCGATTGCCCATGAAAGCTCAAAAAGAAATTTGGCGCGTTATCCTCGCAGTAGCTCTGAGTATTGTAGGCGTGCTGCACTTTGCAGTACCCGCACCCTTTGTCAGAATCGTGCCGCCCCAGCTTCCTTACCCGGAAGCATTGGTTTATATCAGCGGTTTTTTCGAGATTTTGGGGGGAATTGGGCTGTTAATTCCGGCCGTCAGCAGGGCGGCCGCGTGGGGATTAATTGCCTTGTTTATTGCCGTGTTTCCAGCTAATATCAATCAAGCCGTCAACAACATTCCCATAGAAGGGATTCCCCACAACCAATTACTGTATTGGTTCAGGCTGCCTTTTCAAGCAGTCTTCATTGCTTGGGCCTGGGTTTATACCCAACCAGACGAAGGTAAACCGCGGGCTTCTATAGTTCCAGATAGAACAGAAAACGCTCAATGAAGCAGTTCGACTACTCTTTGGATTTTAAGAACCTCGACTTTCGACAGCACCCGGAACTTTATCGGGTGGGGAAAGGAGAACAGGGAGTGCTGTTGGTGGAGCCCTACAAAGCAGAAATTCTGCCTTTCTGGAGATTTAAGACTCCTGAAATTGCCCGGGAGTCCAGCAGCAAAATTTACTCATTGTTTTTAGAGTATCTCGATGCCGATGATTTTGTGGGAGCCGACATGGCGCGCAAGTTCTTGCAGATGGGGTATACTCGATCGCGCCGCTACGCCAACCACAAAAGCGGCCGAAAATACCAGCAGAACCCTCAGAAGCTGGAGTCTGTTGCAGAGCAAGCCGCAGCTCGAAAAGATATTTTACCGCTAGAAGCAGATCCGGTGAAAGCAGAATCCGCCGCGATTTTTCAAGAAAAATGGATGCTGGCCAAAACCAACGAGAAATATCTCCACCTTTTAGCCAGACACCGGCAGATGTACGAATCTTCTTGAGGTAAGTCTGAGGATTGATATACACTTACAAAAATTCAGAGCTCGCAATTTATACCATTTTCCCAAAATCATGGAACTTTAGGGAAGCTCTAAACCCATATCCAGTCAATCGATTTTAGATTTTAGATTTTAGATTTTAGATTTCGGCGTGATATCGTGTCCCCTCGATTAACCCCAATCAGATTAGTTCGTAGTGCGCCCGAAAGTCCGCTCTCCGGCTGCGGACGCTCAGGGGGCACAGATCAGTTTTTGTTATGGTAATCGATCGCACGCGATCTGAGACGTTCGGCGAGGGCGAGCGCGTTGTCCGGCTCGCCGAAGTGTCAAACGATTTTAGATTTACTCGCCTTGATTAATCTGGGAGCTTAAACAAAAGTCTAAAATTTTCGGCTCTACCCTCAGGAATGTCCTTCGCAACTATCCGTTTTTGCGCCGGCTCAATCATTCCCAATCTCAAATCTCAAATCTCAACTCTAAAATGGTATTAGCCCCCAGGGCAGCAGTGAAATTGTGCTTGCCTATCTGGGGGCCACACCGAGCAAGGGCGGCCCGACAATTTACTCGTCCTCTTCTTCTGTTTGCCACTGGCGCCACATTTCAAAGCCATTAAAGCCCCTGTATTGCAGGTAATTCAAGACTTTGCTTTTGGTTTTGGGATCTACTTTACTCCAAGCATCGATCTTGTATTTCCGCATGACTTTGGCTTTTAATTCTGCCAGTTTTTCGGCTTCCGAGTCCTGATTTTCGGCAAATTCTTCTTCCCAGACTTGCTCGAACAAATCGCTAGTAATTCCTTTTTGCAGGCACTTGCGCTTAATGGCCGATTTCCCGTATTTGCCCGCAGCAGAGGCGATCGAGTTTGCCACCAAGCGAGTGTCAGACTGATAGCCCCGGTCTTGAATTTGCGCGATCGCCTCCAATATTTCCTCATTGCCAAAACCTTTCTCTTGCCCCTTTTTGCGAAGTTCAGAGGCACTGTAGTCTTTGCGGGACAAGAGAAAATAGAAATAGTCAAGACAGCTCATCAGTTAAATTGAAGGGTGGCGCGCAAATACTCGTGTAGCGAATGCCAAATCCAGTCGCCTTGCTATCGGCCGACTGCATCGATCTGCCTCTATTCTTCTGTATCCTCCTCGTCTTCCTCTTCCACATCCGGTCTGTCCACATCGATCTGAATCAAGCGAATGTGCTTGTATCCGAGTTTAATTTCAAACTCGTCACCCGGCTTTAATCCCATTTCTTGGGTATAATTTGCCCCGATCACGATCGAGCCATTCTTGTGAACGCTAGCTCGATAACTCGCTTCTCGCCCGCGTCCGTCTGCTTTCGACTTCTCTAGCTCAATGCCCTTAGCAGCTAACACTGCATCGTAAAACTCAGCCAAGTTAATCCGCGTTTCTCCACTCTTGCTGACTGTGAAGTAGCCGCAAAGCTTTGCGAGTTCTCTGCGCGGCAAATCGCTGCCTTTGATTTTTTGAAGCAGACCTTTTCCTGTTAAGGGTGCTGTAGCTGTTTCTGCCATTGACCTTACCTCGGTTATTGGAGTTTACTTATATCAATTACAACACATTAGATTAACTTTGTTTCACTGTCAATACTAAGAATTCGGAATATAAGATTCTGGAGAAATTTCTGCGGCCTCAAAACCGGGGGTGCAAGTAAGGAGGCTCGAAGGGCGATCAATTTGCTGCTCGCCCTTGATGCTAGCGCAAGCCTCAAGGGCGCGATCGCGCCCTTAATTATTGTCGCAAATTAAATGCTTTACTTTTTTACAGTAAAGTCTGTTCCCAACATTCACCAATTCCCGATCCTGTCTGCGGTCAAGCTAAAAAGCAAGTCAGCCATGAATGAAAATACCTAGAGCGCGGCTTCTGTCAAATCTGCCACCAGCCCTGTTACCGACGCGGGGTTAACTTTTACCTCAATTCGGCGAGGCAGCACTTGTTCTCGATGCCGCAGCCAGCTACTTGCAAACCCTGTTTTTCGGGCGGCCAATCCCCTCAAAACGCCAAATACCGAAGAGCAATCTTCTATTAAGGTGTTCGGCATATATAGCGCATCCGCCCATCAGAGTTAGGACGTTCTTAATGGCCCTTTCCCCATGGAGTCGATTGCGACTTCCTTGTTCTGACTTCCATTTCTCCAATTCCTTCTGCTATAACTTGCACAGAATGCAGTCCGGGTTCGGCAATCCGGTTAAAAATTAAGGAAATTTCACCTGTTCGTTGAACGGTTTTTAGCTTAAACCCGACTCAATGGGCCCCGCGGCAGAAACATCGCGCAGCCACATTGAGGGGAATAAGCTGCGGCGCCTCTAGATTATCTGTTATGTTCGACCGTCAGATGGTCGGAGGGGGATTCCAGTCGGCAATAGGGAATTGAAATATACAATTTAAATGCCGAGCGAGCGATTTGTTTCGATCGCGCGCGATCGCGCCAAAGCCACTGTTGGCGCTTCGGCGCTTTCTCAGTAGAGTGCTCCGGGGCGATCGGGAAAATCTTCCTCGGACGGCCCAAAGCCAGAGAATTTGACGTTCTTTCCACAGGGCAATTGAAAAAGACCGAGTTAAATGCAGTACAGCTTAAATGTTTGATGGACTACAAATTAGCAGCCGTTCCCCGCAGGGAGTGTTGGTGGAAATGTACTGGGTTTCCACTCGTTGCCTGGAAGCTGCCCGACTCTGAAAATTTATGGGCAAGCTGTAGGGACAGGTCAAACTCACAGCCGCTTCCACCATCAGTAATTGTGAAATATATAGCCGAGTCTCAGACAGATGAGGTGTGTCCGCTAATGGGTAATGGGTAATGGGTAATGGGTAATCGATCGAGGCTAGATGCGCGATCGGGTTTTTGGAGGTGCAGGCGCTCGGTAGTGCCCAAATCCTGACATTCGCAGAATCTGGCATACCTCATGGAGCGCGAGAACCGCTATAGCAACTGCCGATCGATCGGGGTTAAGACGTTCTTAATTCTTACAACTCTGGCTTTGATTATCTTGTCGCACATGACGAATTGTCGATCGAGCAGTTTGGCACGTACTCTCTCGACGCGAAACCCCGTTGCTTTTTAGATACGCAAATTCCCCAGCTTCTGATTTTGGGTAGAAACCGAGTTGATGAGTGTAAGTTTCCTCACCCCGATCGAGCAGCAGACTTTCGATCGCGCCAGATGAGCTTTCATCCGATCGCGAATTGCCAGCGACAACCGCAGTTAGTTTGGAGCAGCAGCCAGCGGGCCCAAACTCAGCTCCGGCGATCGGATGAAAGCTGTTAGTGGCGTTGTTGCAAGTAATTTTGCGACAGGGGAGTCCGTACCGCCGGCAGTAACTCTTCCGGTTTCGTGCCTCGGTGATTCCAGTGCCGCCACCCAAAAAAGCCAGCACTCAAAGCAACGGGCAACAAGCAAAGCGTCACTACCAGACATTTTTTCAATCCCGATTGTGTTAACGATTTCTGAGTCGGTGCAGTGGCGCGAGTTGCTTGGATCGCCGAAGACTCAGAATTAGGAATAGAGTTCGATGAATTAGCAGCATTCGGCCGATCGAGAGGGTTCACCCCATCCCTGCGATCTTTTAATTGGTCGGGAAAATACCAGACTTCGCCGTCATCACTGTCTGACTCATGGGGTTGATTGGCTGGGATTGGCGGGTATTGGGCGATCGCCCTGAGCGAAGACGGCGCCTTCCATTCTGTACCAGAGCCCGCCGGCGGCGTTCCCGGCGCGATTAAATTTTGCACCAGAGAGCCGGATGGCCCGCTTTGAGCTGGGGCGCCGGTCAGATAGCCGTCAAAGTCCGGGTGCTGGTAGAGAATTGGCAAAGCCCAGTATAACTGGTGAGAACCGTAGGCAGAAATTAGTCCCGCCCTGGCCCGACTCAGGCTGAGATCGACTGGATAGCCTTGATTGAGGTTGCGGTAAAACAGCCGCGTCAGAGTTAGGGCTACATCGTCGGGGATGCTTTCTGCCATTGCTAGCACTGCCGGAATGCCCCGCTTGACTAGAGCTTCGGTTAAGTTGCGTTCCGGGCTGTCGTCCGCCATGTCTGAGGGGTCGCCGTAGGCGCCGCGGCACGAGTTGAACACGGCCATCTGAATGCCGTTGTTGACGAGCAATCCGGCTAAGTCGTCGCCGCTCAAGGTTTCGGTTAAGCCGGTGCGGCTGCTGACTAGGTAGAGCTCGCCGCCTCTGGAACCTAAGTTGCTGTGGCCGGAGTAGTGCAGGACTTGGTAGTGTCCTTGTTCTAGGGCTTGGGTAAGCTGTTCTCGATCGGGCTGTTCGAGAACAGTCAGTTGAATTTCCGGGGAATGGGGGCTGTTTTTGAGGGGGTTAGCGCTGCGGTTTTGCAGTTCTTGTTGCAGGTGGAGCACTTCTCGCTTGAGCTGCAAGCTGTCTCGATCGCTCGGAGAGGCGATCGCCACTAAAATTTTGATCGGCCCCCCGCTGGGCACTATCCGGGTTTGTTTGAACAAACTTGTACCTGGTTGGTAGCGGGAAAACACGACATCGGTGCCGGTTGCCAAAGGGCGATCGCCCGCGTGCAGAACTTCCCACGGCAGCCGCGGCAAGTGCCTGCCTTTGAGTCCGAGCCGCAGTTGCAGCACTTCTCGGCGGTGCTGGGCGATGCCTTGAGCGCAAGTCCAGCTATCGCGCAAATTTCCTTGAAACAGCCCGCTGTATAATTGTTGCCCTAGGGCTACTAAATTCGGCGCTGAGTTTTTTGTCGATCGCGAGAGTCCGCGACCGCCAGCACCGGTTCCCTGGAACACGCCCACCAAGGGGTCGTTCATCAGTTGAGCAGACAGTGCAAGCCATTGGTCGATCGGCCAGCGGACTTGTTGTTCTGCTAAGGGTACACCGGGTGCAACCTTTTCTGTCCGCACTAGATATTCGTCGTCCCCTACTGGGGTGACTGAGAGTTGAAATTCCTGGCTCACGGATTTAGCGCCCTCCCGCCTTAATTCTGAATTTGCCTGCGTTTTTGCGGCTAGCAATAGCGATCGGCAAAATAATTTTTACTCTTTCAATCAAAGTTTCTGAATGCGCTTCCCCCGATCGGGCGAGCGCCGGGCTCAAATATATTTGTTCAAACACTTTGAGGGTATAAAAGTTGTACTTTAATAACAGTTTATTAGTTTTGATTGCCCTATGGCTCGGTGAAAGCCGAATTTTCTCCAATCTTGCTATCTTTAACATTTTGCACCTCTACCGCAGACCCCTTAACATTCGTCGGGAACTCGAGTTTGTCATTGCTGAGTAAAGTTAAATAGGAGGCACTTTACCAGGCGGATCTCTAGTTCTTATTAAAATTACTTCGGCTCTCGCCAACCACTTTCAGGGCAATATCGGAGGCAAAGTTGAGTAAAATTTTGGGGGCGGCGATCCGTCGATCTGTCCTAACCGCTTATCCTCTACCACCAACCCCCCATCTAAAATCTTGATTTTGTGTCAATTAATTAATTGGTCAGCGGGGGAGTCCTCATCCGTAAGCCATCCCCCCTCATCCGCCAGCCCTCAGCGGCGATCGTAATCGATAGAGCCACCACCGATAATTGCCGATCGAGCATTGCTAATTTACCGCTTTCCCTGTTATTGGGATTTTTTTATTTAACTGTCTTAATTTAGTTAAAATTCATCCGAAAAATTTAATTCAACTCTCCAATAATTTTCCACAATACAACTGCTATCAAATATTCGGGTTCTCTCAAGCAACAAGCATTTTTATCATCGAGAGGACTAAGCCTCATCCAGCCTCTTTTTCGGACAAATATTGGCGAAAGGCAACTATAAACATACATATAAACCGGGTTTCTGTGGCCAAGAGTGCGTCATTCCCGCTCAAAATGCCGAGCGACGATCTTGCAACTTTAACCAAAAATAATGCCTGTTTCAAAAAATCATGCAACTGTAGGCAAGCTTCAAAGCCCTACAAAATCGGTCATCCCTAATCTAAAGTCTAAAATAGAAAATCTAACAGGGCATAACTCCTGCTTTTATTCCTGTGCGTTTCATAATTTTACAATCTGTCTTGAGATAGATAAGTTTTTGGATAGTAGGTAGTATTCAGCTAAAAAAAAATATTTTCTCAGTTCGATGGCGGGATCTAATCGAGAGAAACTTGTGCGACAGAAAATGAAAACAAATATTTGCCTGGGCGATCTATCTAAATTTTTTATTAATCATCGGGAACTAAAATTAGGAGCGTGCAGTCACTTGCAAAAGAGATTCAAATCCTAAGTCAGGGAAGGATTTGTCAGAGCCCGGAGTGTTACAAAAAGTTAAGGCGACCAGGCTCGATCGCAGTCCAAGCAAGGGTAAAATTTGGGAATAAAGGTTTTGGGTAGTTATGTGGGAGTTGTGAGTTGCGAGTTTAAATTCTGCTAATTCACTGTAGAAATTACGTAGAAAATCTACAATGAGGCGCTCTTCGGCGCAGCTTACTGTAGAAATTACGGAGAACATCAAAAGCGAGCCGCGCTTCGGCGCAGCAATTACGGTGTAAGTGGCAGCTCAATTATTTTGGGTGCGCCACTGCAGAAGAGAAAACTCGCAACGGATCGAAATAACCCCTTGCAGTTTAAAGAGCATCTATAACAGAAAGGTGGGGAAACCAGCCGCTCTAAAAGGCGAAAGTATGAAGTGATAATTTTCGGCTTCTGCTGCCTCCTCCTTGCTGATAAACTGATTCTAAGAAGCTGAGTCCTTTTTTGGAAATATCAAAGATGACCGAAGAAATATTGTTAGGAAATGTATCGGGAACACTTTTTCCCGATCGCGATGAAACGGAAATTTCTGACCTGACAAAAACCAGTTTGTTTGCACCGATCGCCCAGGATGACAGCCCAAAACTCGTCTTTTCCGCCAGCGAACTCGATCGACTCGCGGATTTCCGCAACGCCAGCGCTATAAATTCCGACGGCGGGTTAGTCAAGTTAGTTGACGATGCGATCGCAGAAAACAGCGGCAGCAGCGATAAGGGCAAAGTTCCGAATCCGTCTGACGGCACATCCGAAACAGGTGCTGAGGATAAGAGCAACATTCGTGAATTTAACGGCGTACCCGAAGAAGGTGGGGGCGACAAAAAAGACAAAGACAAAAAAAATGACAGCGGCAGCGATCCGCAGACGCTCGAAGGTACCGATGACGATGACTTAATTGTCGCCACCGGCGCTAACCAGTCGCTCTACGGCAAAAAAGGCGATGACAAAATCAAAGGAAAGCGCGACAAAAAAAATAAAATCTACGGAGGTAAAGGCAAGGACGATTGTGAGGGCGGCGATGATGACGACGAAATAAAGGGCGATCGCGGCGACGACAAATGCGACGGGGGTGGCGGCAACGACACTCTTTATGGCGGCAAAGACAACGACACTCTTTCTGGCGGCAGCGGCAACGATACCTGCCAAGGCGATGACGGCAATGACTGGGTGCACGGCAACGACGGCAAGGATGACGTTGACGGCGGCAGCGGCAGCGATACCGTCTACGGCGGCAAAGGCGACGACACCTGCAAGGGTGGCGAAGGCAACGATACGGTCAGGGGCGATCGGGGCAACGACAACGTTAGTGGTGGCGAAGGCAACGACACCGTTAACGGCGGCAAAGATAACGATACCGTCATCGGCGGTGCTGGCAGTGACGGTTGCAGCGGCGACGACGGCGACGACACCGTTATGGGCGGCAGCGGCGACGACACCACAACAGGCGGTGCCGGCAACGACAACGTTAGCGGCGACGAGGGCGACGACAGCGTTGTCGGCGGTGAGGGCAAAGATACCTTGATCGGCGGATCGGGCAACGACGCTTGCAGCGGCGACGAAGGCGACGACAGCGTTGTCGGTGGCGCCGGTGACGACACCGTGATGGGCGGTACTGGCAACGATACCCTCGTTACTGGCGACGGCAATGACATGGGAGACGGCGGCGACGGCGACGACAGCGTTGTCGGCGGCGGATCTGGCGACGATACCCTGATGGGCGGTACTGGCAACGATACGCTGATGGGCGGTACTGGCAACCATACCTGTACCGGCGGTGCTGGAAATGACGTTTTTGTCATGGATATGGGTAACAATACCACTCCCGGAAGTTCCGTCATCACTGACTACGCAGACGGCTTAGACAAGTTTGTGCTGTCTGGCAGCTTGAACTTTAGCAGCTTGTTGTTTGTACAAGTCGGCAGCAATACCGAAATTCGGCTCAGCAGCAATCAGTTGGTGCTGGCGCTATTGTTGAATGTTAGCGCCACGATTCTCAATGCTGGCGACTTTTTGGGAGTTAATGGTAGCTCTCCAAGTCCAACTCCAAGTCCAACTCCAACTCCAACTCCAACCCCAACTCGAATAGTTAATACCCCTCCGCGATCGCAAGCTAATAAGACCCTCACTGTCGGTTCCGACGGCAACCCGCAAACTATTACGGGTGACTTGTTGAAGTTTGTCGATAACGAGCAAGGTGCTAGCGACACAGTGTTTAAGTTAACGGAACTGCCTGATGCTAAAACCGGGAAACTATTCTTTAAGGGAGCAGAGGTAACACAAGCCGGTTTGACCTTCACTCAAGCAGACATTAGCCTCGGTTTGTTAACTTTCAAAGCGGCAATAGGTTTTACCGGTGCGGCTAGTTTTGGTTTTGAAGTTGGCGACGGCAAAAACATTGTCACGAGCCAGCGTTTTAGCTTCAATGTCGAGCAAAATATCTTTAATTTTGCTGGCAATACAGCTCCTCAAGTTATTGTCGGTTCCGCGACGCTCGATAACGACATCCAAGGCGGCGACGGTAACGATGACATTAAAGGCGGTAACAAGACCAACAAAATTAAAGCAAACAAAGGCAACGACAAAATTCAAGGCGGCGATGGCGATAACGATATCGACGCCGGCGATGGCGATGACACTATCATCGGCGGCAAAGGCACAAACAAAATTAAAGGAGGTAATGGCAAAAACAAAATTCAAGGCGGTGATGGCGATAATGATATCGAAGGTGGCGATGACGCTGACGATATCGTAGGTGGTAAAGGCAAAAACAAAATCATCACTGGCAAAGGCAACGACACAATTAAAGGCGGCGACGGCGAGAATGATATCGACGGCGGCGAAGACGATGACAATATCATCGGTGGTAAGCTCAAAGACAAATTAACCGGCGGTATTGGCAATGACACATTAGCCGGAGATGACGGCGATGACTCGCTCGACGGCGGCGAAGGAACCAATACTCTAAGTGGGGGTGCTGGCAAGAATCGCTTTATTTACCGCGTTTCCCGCGAAAAGATTAAAACAGTTGCAGAAGCTGACTTAATTACTGACTTTAAGGATGACGATTTGTTAGAGTTGTCGGCCGCAGCTTTTGGTAATCTCAGCGCTGCCAGCTTGACTCGAGTGGCGATTAGTGCTACTTCTGCTTTTGGGGCGATCGGCAGTGCTAACTTGCTCGACTTCACCGCCGATATCACCGTTACCAGCATCGCCAGTTTGGAAGTGCGGTTTAAAACTTTGGGCGGCAACACCGACGCGCCTGTTTTCTGTCAGTTTACAGATGCCGATACCGGCCGTTCCGTGCTGGTATTTTCTGTTGGGGCGCGCTTTGAAGTTGTCACCAGTTTCTCGCTGAAATTTAGCCTGCAAATCAAGAACTTTGTCTTCAGCGGCCCGCCACTAAATGTTCCTGTCGGTACTTCCGGCCCTGACAATTTAAACTTCGGCACTTATCCAGCCGGAGTTAATTTCAATGCTTTAGGTGGCGATGACAACATTGTCGGCAGCAACTTTAACGATACCATCAACGGCGGTGACGGCAACGATACCATCACCGGCAGCCTCGGTGCCGATGTCCTCAGCGGTGGCACTGGTGCGGATCTCTTTGTTTACAGGACAACTAAAGAAGGCGGCGATAAAATTACCGACTTCAAATCTGGAACAGATAAATTCCAGTTTGTATCGAGCGAATTCGGCAATTTGACAACTACTAACTTTGACGGTGTTAGCGGTTCAACTCCTGACATTACCGGCAAAGAGTTAGTCATTTTCACTGGCGGAACTTATGCCAGTCTCGAAGCGGCTCAAGCTAAGGCTTTGGGCAGTTCAACAACTCCTGGTTTCTTCGCATATAACAATGCTGCGAACGAAACGGTGTTGGTGTTTGACTCGAACGGTACGATCGCAGGTGGTTCGACAATTGTTGCTAATCTGGGTACGGCTGCGGGAACTTTGGGCACAGCAGACTTTGTGTTTACTGGTGCGAGTGCAACTTCTCCGACTGGTACTTCTACAAATTCCGGCAGCATTGTTGATTTAAATGCTCCTGGGAATACGTATCCGAGTGCGAGCAATAATTTCGGTTCAGGTGCTGGCGGTTACAACTTCAGCACTCCCGTCTTATTTACCGGAGATGCGAAGGCTAACAATGTCACTGGTACTCAATTTGCTGACATCTTCAGCGGTGGCAGCGGTGCAGATATTCTGACTGGTGGCAGTGGTGCAGATATCTTTGCTTACAATTCTCCCGGTGAAGGCGGTGATACGATTACTGACTTTACCTTTGGGGTTGACAAATTTAAGTTTGTCAGCGGTGCTTTTGGGAATTTGACTACTACTAACTTTGACGGTGTTAGCGGTTCAACTCCTGACATTACTGGTAAAGAGTTGGTGATTTTCACGGGCGGGAATTACTCGACTGTGGAAGCTGCGCAAGCTAAGGCTTTGGGCAGTTCTACGAGTGCTGGTTTCTTCGCATTTACTAATACTGCGAGCGAAACGGTGTTGGTGTTTGACTCGAACGGTACAGCGGCGGGCGGTTTTACAACTGTTGCTAATTTGGGTACGGCTGCGGGGACTTTGGGCACAGCAGACTTCTTGTTTACTGGTGCGACTGGTTCTGCTCCGGCTGGTACTTCAACCAATTCGGGCAGCATTGTTGATTTAACTGCTAATCCGGGTACTTTCCCGACAACCGGAGTTTACAACTTTGGTTCAGGTGTTGGCGGTTACAACTTTACCACGCCTGTCTTGTTTACCGGAAATTCAACTGTGGCGAATAACGTCACTGGTACTGAGTTTGCTGACATCCTCAACGGTGGTGGCGGTGCAGATACTATCACTGGTGGTGGCGGTGCAGATACTATCACTGGTGGTGGCGGTGCGGATATTCTCACAGGCGGTTCAGGTGCAGATATCTTTGCTTTCAAGGCTCCAGGCGACGGCCCGGATACGATTACTGACTTTACCTTCGGAACTGACAAATTCCAGTTTGTCAGCGGTGCTTTTGGGAATTTGACTACTACTAACTTTGACGGTGTTAGCGGTTCAACTCCTGACATTACTGGTAAAGAGTTGGTGATTTTCACGGGCGGGAATTACTCGACTGTGGAAGCTGCGCAAGCTAAGGCTTTGGGCAGTTCTACGAGTGCTGGTTTCTTCGCATTTACTAATACTGCGAGCGAAACGGTGTTGGTGTTTGACTCGAACGGTACAGCGGCGGGCGGTTTTACAACTGTTGCTAATTTGGGTACGGCTGCGGGGACTTTGGGCACAGCAGACTTCTTGTTTACTGGTGCGACTGGTTCTGCTCCGGCTGGTACTTCAACCAATTCGGGCAGCATTGTTGATTTAATTGCTAATCCGGGTACTTTCCCGACAACTGGAGTTAACAACTTTGGTTCAGGTGTTGGCGGTTACAACTTTACCACGCCTGTCTTGTTTACCGGAAATTCGACCGCGAATAACGTCACTGGTACTGAGTTTGCTGACATCCTCAACGGTGGTGGCGGTGCAGATACTATCACTGGTGGTGGCGGTGCAGATACTATCACTGGTGGTGGCGGTGCGGATATTCTCACAGGCGGTTCAGGTGCAGATATCTTTGCTTTCAAGGCTCCCGGCGACGGCCCGGATACGATTACTGACTTTACCTTCGGAACTGACAAATTCCAGTTTGTCAGTGGTGCTTTTGGGAATTTGACTACTACTAACTTTGACGGTGTTAGCGGTTCAACTCCTGACATTACTGGTAAAGAGTTGGTGATTTTCACGGGCGGGAATTACTCGACTGTGGAAGCTGCGCAAGCTAAGGCTTTGGGCAGTTCTACGAGTGCTGGTTTCTTCGCATTTACTAATACTGCGAGCGAAACGGTGTTGGTGTTTGACTCGAACGGTACAGCGGCGGGCGGTTTTACAACTGTTGCTAATCTGGGTACGGCTGCGGGGACTTTGGGCACAGCAGACTTCTTGTTTACTGGTGCGACTGGTTCTGCTCCGGCTGGTACTTCAACCAATTCGGGCAGCATTGTTGATTTAATTGCTAATCCGGGTACTTTCCCGACAACTGGAGTTAACAACTTTGGTTCAGGTGTTGGCGGTTACAACTTTACCACGCCTGTCTTGTTTACCGGAAATTCGACCGCGAATAACGTTACCGGCACCGAGTTCTCCGATATTTTGAACGGCGGATCGAGTGCTGATATTTTCAACGGTGGCGCTGGTAATGACAGCATCTCCGGCGGCGCTGGTAATGACAGTCTCAATGGTGGTGCTGGTAATGACACTTTAATCGGCGGTTTGGGAACAAATGTTCTCAGCGGCGGGCTGGGTTCTGATGTGTTTGTGTTCACCGGAACTTCTGCTGGTGGCGATATCATTACGGATTACAGCATTGTTGATGATGTAATGAACATTGACAAGAATGCTTTTGCCGGATTGGGCTCGGGTCCTTTGGGTGTGAATTTCTACCGGTACAGCAGCACGGTTGCTACTGTAAGCGCGATCGAGTCATCGTTGACCTCGCCCTCGATTATTGCTCTCTTCGATAGTGCAGCTAATACTACTAAGCTGTATTACGATAGCAACGGTTCTACGGTTGGTGGCAACAGTTTGTTTGCTACTGTCAATGTGAATTTGGGAGTTTCTGGTAATTCTGAATTGTTCTTGTTCTAAACGGCAAGAATTCTAATCTGAATATCCAGGGTATGCACGGGGACACAGCAATGCTGTGTCCCAACAAGATAAGGACGCGGCAATGCTGTGTCCTTATTTT
Source organism: Microcoleus sp. ARI1-B5 (assembly GCF_036705795.1). Classification (NCBI taxonomy): domain Bacteria; kingdom Bacillati; phylum Cyanobacteriota; class Cyanophyceae; order Oscillatoriales; family Microcoleaceae; genus Microcoleus; species Microcoleus sp. ARI1-B5. The sequence goes on along the minus strand of NZ_JAUBVK010000015.1, from coordinate 60,055 downwards.
GTGTTAATTGTTAAACAGTTTGGTGGCTCTTTTTTGGGTGGGGAAACGGCGGGAGTGCGGTGTTTTTTTTGGCGGTGTTGTTGATGGTGGATGCGATGGCGCGATCGACTTTTGGGGATTTGTGCGATCGCAGACGGCAAAAACAGTGTAAAATGAGAATAAAATAATAGGAATAATCACCGTGAGCGTCACGACTGTAAAATGGACAGTTGAAGACTACCACCAGATGATTGCCGCCGGTATTCTGGAAGGGCGAAACGTTGAATTAATCGGTGGAGAAATCATCGAAATGAGTCCCGAAGGAGAATCCCATGCTTACTCCAGCGATGAGGGTGGAGAGTACCTGATTTACTTGCTGGGCGCGCGCGCCAAAGTCCGCCAAAATAAGCCAATAACCTTGTCGTCGAGCAACTCCGAACCCCAACCAGATATCGCTGTAGTTCAACGTCTGGGACGAGATTACCGAGAACATCACCCTTATCCAGAAAACGTCTTTTGGCTGATTGAATACTCAAACTCAACTCTCAGTAAAGACTTGGAAATTAAGACCAAAATTTACGCGCAAGCGGGGATTCCTGAGTATTGGGTAATCAATTTGCGAACTATGGAATTGATCGTATTTCGAGATCCTACCAATGACGGCTATCAATTCACACAAACTCTGACACAGGGTAATATCAATCCCCTAGCTTTTCCCGATGTTACAATTGCGATCGATCGACTCTTAGAAAATTAACTCTTCTTTCTTCAACCCACGGAGGTGGGTTTCGTCTGACTTTCTGGCGGTTTCAACCGCCGTCTCAATTACAATATATATCGATCGACTCTTAGAAAATTAACTCTTCTTTCTTCAACCCACGGAGGTGGGTTTCGTCTGACTTTCTGGCGGTTTCAACCGCCGTCTCCATTACAATATATTTTGGGGTTTGTTTACAATAATTCTTGAACGGTGTCGGTGCGTCGCTATGAGATTGTCTGTGTTGATTCAGAGTTTTTTACGGGCGACACACCCTACGGAAGACTGTTAAATGATTTTTAAGAAGTGGTATTACTTCGTTTCCAACCGCTGCCGCCATTTACTGCTAATAACATCGATCGCTGTTACCACCACCAACAAAACCAACATCATTGTAGTAGCCTTATTGTACTCAAAAGAGCGGATGTAATTCACCAACTCAAAACCAATACCGCCGGCGCCCACAACTCCCAACACCGAAGCCGCCCGGATATTGTATTCAAACATCCACAGCGTGTAACCCAGCGCTAGCGGCAACACCTGCGGGAAAATCCCGTATTGCGCCACTTGCAGCCAAGATGCGCCCGCGACTTGTAACGATTCGACCGATCGCGCTTCCACAGACTCGATCGCCTCCTGATAAAATTTAGCAAGATAGCCTATAGTATAAATTCCCAGCGCCAAAGTACCAGCCGGCGCGCCCAAACCTGTCGCCGCGACAAACAGCAACCCCAGCACAATTGAAGGAACCGATCGCACTGCATTTTGCAATAAATTTGCTAGCCATTGCAACCACTTTGGTGCTATATTATGGGAGCTGGCAATCGCAATCGGTACGGAGAGAATTGCGCCGATTGTCGTTCCCCAAAGCGACATTTGAACTGTTTCGATTAAAGCCTTAACTGCTACATCAATAATTTCGAGATTCGGCGGCCACAAGCGGGAAACAAAATCGGTCATGTAAGGCCAACTGCTTACCAAAGTTGCGGCATCAATTTCTAGTCCCCGCAGCGCCCAACCGTAAAGTACAATTAAAATTGCTACGATACTGAGATTTTTGATCCAGCCGTAGTTTTTAGAGGAATTACCTGAGTTGTTTTGGGTCATTTGTGTTTATTTTAAGATGTTTTTTATGAACCGCAGAGGGCGCAGAGGGCACAGAGGAAGAGGGGAGAAGTGAGGGGTTCACGCTTCTACTTTGGGGGGTGTTAGTTTGCTGAATTTGTCGGACAGGTTGTGACATTTGCCATCATAGACTATCTGGCCGGCATCTAGGACGATCGCCCTTTCGGGATAAGTGCTGGCCATTCCCAGGTCGTGCAATACTACAACTACGGTCATTCCTTGTTTTTGGTGCAGTTGGGCGAGGATTTCCATTACTTGTTGGGCGGCGATTACGTCTAATCCGGTGGTGGGCTCGTCTGCGAGTAAAATCTGAGGTGATTGGATTAAGGCGCGGGCGATGGCGACTTTTTGCTGTTGTCCGCCGCTGAGCAGTCCGGTTTTTTGATATGCTAGGTCTTGGAGTCCGAAGTCTGCGAGTAATTCAAAAGCTCGATCGCGCTTTTGCTTCGGAAAACCCCACAGTGTCTCCCAAGTATTCAAACTTCCCAAGCAACCACAAAGCACATTGTCGATCGCCGGTGACTGTTTTACCAACCCGCCACCTTGAAAAATCAAGCCAATATCGCGCCGAATTCGTCTCAGAGTGCGCGGTGTTATGACTGTATCGTTAATCCGAATTTCTCCGGTTTTGACGGGAACTAGCCCGACAAAAGAACGCAAAAGCGTAGATTTTCCTGCACCGTTCAAACCCAGCAGCGCTACAAATTCCCCAGGTTGAATTTTGCAATCAATCCCGTTCAAAATCGGGCGTTTTAGCGATGTTGAATAAGCTGTTTCAATTTTACTGCATTCGATAGTCATAAGAAGAAGGAAGAAGTCATCAGTCATCAGTCATAAGTCATCAGTCATAAGTCATCAGTCATCAGTCATCAGTCATTAGTCAACAGAAAAAATTTTAGCTATCTATATTGATTTTTAATTGGGTGTATTAACTTGGTAAATATTTGTCGATCTACTTTGCCATTAATATAATGTCGGATCGATGGGTTACAATAAAATAGGTTCGCAGCATCGGAATGCGAGTCCTTCTTTTTCTGCGGACTGAAGTCCGATGCTGCGAACCTTGACTTTAGTCCGGCTTTTTCTGCCGACTGAAGTCCGATGCTGCGAACCTTGATTTTACGGTTCGAGTTGGGCGCGCTGCAAAGCTTGGCGCAAGGTTGCTAAATGGCGCGCATGATCGACTTTTACCAATTTTTGGGAATTGTACAAACTGCGGAACAATTGATTGTTTGCAGGTTCGTTCATTTTCATGAAAGCATTAATAAGTCTTTCGCGCATCGGTGCCGGAATGCGATCGTCAATCACAATTCCGTGGGCTGGAACTCCGGGAACTTGTTGCAGCACGCGCAATTTCTTGCCTTCTTCTGCTGTGATCCAAGGCGGGAGCAAAGCGTATTCGGAGACGGCTGCAACTTCGGCTTGACCTCTTAAAACTGATTGCAAAGCGCTGCTGTAACCGTCGCCGTAGGTGACATTTCCGAAGAAAGTTTCCAGTCTATCCGGGCCTGAGACTAATCCTTGACCTACCAATTCGCTAACTGGAAAAATGAATCCCGAACCGGAAGTTCGAGAGGTGAAAGCCATTTTTTTGCCTTTCAATTGTTCGAGGGTTGGCTTTGCTGAACCTTTGGGGCGCAGCGGACTGTCTTGGCGCACTACAAACACTGAATCGTAGGTATTTCCGCCGGAATAATCGCTGCGAACTTCTGCTAAATACATCCGCGCTTTGGCCAATTGTTCTGCTTTTAATGCCGCGCGCCCTGCTACGAATGCCACATCTGCTCTGTCGGCTCTCAAAGCTTCCACAGCGGCGGTTTCGTCGCCGATGACTGCTTCTACGGGCATTCCGATTTCTTTGGAAAGTATTTGCGCTACTTGATTGGCTTTATTTTGCAAGTCTGTAGCATCTCTGCGGTTGGCAAATACGATTCTAATGCGATTTATGGCAGCTTGTGCTCTTAAATCTCGTTGGCGAAGCCCTCGAAGAGGATCGCCCTTTGGTGCTGTTTGCGCGATCGCCAGCGGCCCGATCCCAACTGCATTCGCCGTTAAACCAGCTAGCAGCAACAACCCTGCGCTAGCGCTTGCTAGCGCTTTAAACTTTGCATTCATCAATCGCTCTCCTGCCTAACCGCAACTTTTTGATAACTTATTGCAATAACCTTGAGCCTATCCTACAACGCTTTTAGTAATTAGTTGCAACAGTCAAATGATAATAATTTCCGATATGTCATATCATCAAAAGCGATCGTGCTTTGACTCTATATATGATATAATCCCGCCCAAGCACCCGAGGCAGAAAAAATATGACAGCCAACCTTCCCGATCAAAATGCTTTGCCCGTCTGTTTTGCCGATGTGGAGGCGGCGGCGAAGCGCTTGCAGGGTAAAGCTTTCAAGACGCCGGTGCTGACTTCGCAGACTGTCAACAAACAGACTAATTCTCAAGTATTTTTCAAGTGCGAAAACTTTCAGCGGACGGGTTCGTTTAAATTTCGCGGTGCTTGCAATGCTTTGATGCAGCTATCTGAAGCCGAAAAACAGCGGGGAGTGGTGACTTTTTCTTCGGGAAATCACGCGCAGGCGATCGCCCTTGCCGCACAGTTGCTCGGAATTGGTGCTACTGTGGTAATGCCGGCAGACGCGCCCAAAGTCAAGCAGGAAGCGACTCGCGGCTACGGTGCCCAAATTGTTTTGTACGATCGAACTCGCAATTCCCGCTCCGAGCTCACCGCCAAAATTGCCTATGAGCGACACTTGACAATTATTCCTCCTTATGATGACGCGCGGGTGATCGCGGGACAAGGTACGGCGGCGCTGGAATTGCTCGCAGAAGTTGGGGAGTTGGATTTGCTGCTGGTTTGCTGCGGCGGCGGAGGTTTATTGTCGGGATGCGCGATCGCAGCTAAAACTTTGTCTCCCGAGTGTAAAGTAATAGGAGTAGAACCAGAGCAAGCAGACGATGCAGCGCGATCGTTCCGCACAAAAACGCTGCAAACTGTTAGCAACCCGGATACTATTGCTGACGGCGCGCGCACGCCGTCTTTAGGGAAATTGACTTTTCCTTTGGTGCTGCATTATGTGGACGATATGGCAACAGTTTCGGAAGCAGAGATTGGCAAGACAATGTTTTTTATGTGGGAGCGGATGAAGATAGTTGTCGAGCCGACGGGAGTGTTAGCGGCGGCGGCTTTGCTGTCAGGAGTTGTGAAAGCTGAAAATAAGAGAGTTGGTGTGATTGTCAGCGGGGGAAATGTGGATATTAAAGAGGTCGATCGCTTTTTTTAATGTAGTTAAGTCCGCCAGTTCGCAAGTCCGAAAGTCCGCCAGGGGTTTAAACCCCTGTCTAATAGCAAAAGTCCTCTCAAGAGGACTGAAAAGTCTTCTTTATCTTTAGTCCACTTCAGTGGACTTTAGCTTTGAGACGGGGGTTTAAACCCCCGGCGGACT
>NZ_JAUBVK010000015.1:0-54642 GCF_036705795.1 Microcoleus sp. ARI1-B5 | reverse complement strand
TTCGGGAAATGCCAAATCTTTCGGGAAATGCCAAATCTTTCGGGAAATGCCAAATCTTTCGGGAAATGCCAAATCTTTCGGGAAATGCCAAATCTTCGGGAAATGCCAAATTTGACAAAAATCAATAGTTCTCTGATAAAATGCTTCCACAGCAAACTTTGATATCACAGCACAATGTCTTCAGAAACAAACTCAGCGGCTCAATCTACAACTGGTGCAGATGCGATCGATGTGGCGATCGCCTCAGGAATCGACTTTGACGGCACTCCGATTCCGAAAGCAAAATTAGACCTGTACGAGAAAGTAATGGGATTAGAAGCCGGGAGACAGCGCAGCGGGGTGTCAAACACCATGCGATCGCGCATTGTCCGCATCGGTGTCAAACATCTGTCTCAAGCAGAACTCGATCCAATGTTAATTGCTGCTGACTTCGCACCGCTAAAAGACAAAGAAGTTGCGTTTTATTACGGCGGCAAGTAAAAATCATTTACCCTTTTAGACAGATGAACAGCCCTCCCCGGATCGGTCAAACTTGGGACAAATCATAGCGGAGGGTAAGTTTATGAGCACTAATGGCAGCACAGTCATCAGCAACCTTGAATACGATTTGCTAACAGTTTTGCAAAACAAGTCGGAAGCTTTGAAAGCCTACGAAAGTTACATGAAAGACGCTCAGGAAACAGGTTCTCAACCTTGTATGGAACTGTTTCAAAAATTGCAGCAAGCTGACATGGAACACGCCCAGGAAATTCGGCAGCACCTGCAAGAGGTAATGCAGAAAGGCAAGATGTAAACCTGTTTATCGTGTCCGGTAAATTAGCCGAAATATTCGTAGGGACGGGTTTCACCAACAATCTGTAATTCAAATCCAGAAGATTGAGCAACCCGCCCCGAGCGACTTTTCGCTCTCAGCAATTCAACGGACATGATATAATTGACAACTCGCAAGTCGCGATGCCAATTCTTAAAATTTGAGGTACGGGTAGGGACTGAAACAAAGTCCTTATTCTTCAACCCGCAGGCGAGTGGGTTTCGTTTGACAAGAAGCAGTTTCAACCGCCGAATCTAATAATTTTAAATCTCCGGTTTCAAAGCACGTTCCATCAGCGATAAAACGGCTTGTTCGGAAGTAATTTCACCGTTCAGCAAGCGGTAAACTTGACGGGAAACGGGGACTTCAATGTCGCGCCGCTCCGCTAAATCAATCAATACATTAGCAGTATTAACTCCCTCAGCAGTGCTCTGCAATTCCTGCACCACTTGTTCCAAAGATTTACCTTGGGCCAATCCAAAACCAACCCGATAATTGCGCGACAAAGGACTGTTGCAAGTAGCGAGTAAATCTCCCAAACCCGACAAACCGTAAAAAGTTTCGGCGCGGGCTCCCAACCGAACTCCCACCCGAATCATTTCCGGCAAAGCGCGAGTCAGCAAAGCAGATTTAGCATTAGTTCCTAATTGTAAACCGTCGCAAACACCAGCGGCGATCGCAAAAACATTTTTTAAAGTTCCGCCTAACTCAGTCCCCAGCGGATCTTGATTGACATAAACCCGAAAAATATCGGAACTGTAAATATTTTGCACTTGCTTCGCCGCCGCTAAATCCAAACTCGCCGCTACCGTCGCAGCCGGCAATCCTTGCTGAATTTCTTCCGAAAGATTGGGGCCCGAAAGTACGACAATTGAATTGTCAGGAAAGGCATTTTGCCAAATTTGAGACGGAGTGCGCGTCGTGGCGGGGTCTAAACCTTTGGTGACAGTAACTATAATTGTACTGGGATTTGGATTTAAGGCAAGCAGGCGATCGACTGTTTCTCCCACTCCTTTCATCGAAACTGCCGAAACCACAACATCCACGTTAGTTATAACCGATTCTAGACTAAAAGAACTGCGGCGCGACCACAAATTAATGCGATCGCCTTTTTTAGCTGCAAGATTTGCCAGGGCCGAACCCCATGCACCTCCGCCTAATATTGTCAAGCTTGCCATAAAATTTAATTGTTATGAATGAAACCGCAGATGCACGCAAATCAACGCAGATAAATCATAGCAATTCATCCGCGTTAATCCGCGTGCATCTGCGGTTAAAAACTCTTCTGCTACAAACGCGGCCGCAATCCGTAATGACGGTAGCGCCAATAATCGCGTAAAATGCTCTCGTGATCGAAACACAATTGATCGGGAATCTGCCAAGATTCAAAAACTTGTAAATTTTTAGCATCATCCGCAGCTTGAGGTTCGCCCGTTGCCGCAGCCAAGAATACTATACTGATTGTATGTTGTCGCGCGTCGCGATTTGGATCGGAATAAACGTAAAATTGCTCGATTAATTCTACATTCAAACTCGTTTCTTCTAAAGCTTCGCGTTTGGCGGCCGTTTCTACCGATTCCCCGTAATCGACAAAGCCACCGGGAATCGCCCAGCCGTAGGGAATATGGAGACGTTCTATAAGTACGATCGGGCGCTGCGGGCGATCGACCAATTCAATGATAATATCAACTGTAGGTGCAGGATTTCTATAAGTCACGGATTTGGTAATTGGTAATTGGGCATGGGGCATTGGGCATGGGGCATCGGGAATGGGGAATTGGTCATTGGGCATTAAGGATTTTATATGTAACAAATAACCCTTCGACTACGCTCAGGGCCCGCAAATAATAAATAACACATAACAGTCAACAGTCAACCCTCAACAGTCAACAGTCAACAGTCAACAGTCAACAGTCAACAGTCAACTAACAAACATTATGCCTAAATGGCTCTTAAAAGTTTTAGGTATCGGTGCGGGTACAATCCTCCTGCTAGGTGCGACAGGATACTGGTACGTCTTTATTGCCGGAGCACCCCAATTAGACCCTCCGAAAATCATAGCCGATGCCGACTTAAAATTTGAACTCAAAACATATAAAAGTGCAGCTATGAATTCAGAGCGCACCTACGGCTTAATCTTACCTCCCGGGTACGCAAAAAATCCCAAACAGCGCTATCCAGTGATTTTTTTGCTGCACGGCGGGCACGGAGACGCGCGCGCTTATCAAGACAAAGCTGCTGTTACTTCTGTGCTCCACGATTTATATAAAAGCAAAAGATTGCCGCCGTCAATTGTAGTTACTCCTGACGGAAATGACAAGCGGGGGACGAGCCCTTTGTGGGACCCGCAGTATTTTGACGGGCCGAACGGTAAGGTGGGAAGTGCGATCGGCTCCGAGTTGGTTCAAATCGTAAAATCGCGCTACAGAACGCTGGAAGACCCCAAATTTTGGGCAATGGGAGGACAATCTTCGGGGGGGTGGGGAGCTTTTAATATCGGTTTGCGATATTTAAATAATTTTAATATTCTGTTCAGCCACAGCGGTTATTTTACCGATCGAAGCGGCAAAGCTAACAGTCCTAAATATTTAGTGCCGAAACTTTCTGCAAAAGACAGACAGCGCCTGCGGGCTTATTTGGATGCTGGGGAAGGAGACAAGGATTTTCTGACTTCTACGCAACAGTTTCACGAACAATTAAACAGTTTGGGTATTGCCAACGAGTTTAACAAATTTCCGGGAGGACACGGGATTGTGGGCCCGGATGTCGGCTGGAATTATTGGCACAAGCATTTAGCCGATTCTTTGAGTTATGTTGGAAAACAGTTTAAGATATCACTGGCCGCACAGAAAAATTAGAAAGGTGAACTGTGTTACCCCAAGAAACTAGGATTGGACTCTGGACTGCATCATTTTTAACTGGATTGGTTGGAGTTATTAACCTGCTGTCTGCTGTAACTCCCAGTTTACCCGATCGCCGAAATTGGTTGGAACCGTTTTTTCCTTTTACCGTGCGGGCGGGCGGGCATTTTTTTGCAGCAGTTATCGGATTTATGCTGCTAACTCTGGCAACTAATTTGTTGCGGCGCAAGCGGATTGCTTGGTTGCTGACGGTGGGATTGTTAATTGCTTCTATTGTAGTTCATTTAGTCAAGGGATTGGATGTTGAAGAAAGTTTGCTTTCTGGGGTGCTGCTGTCTCAATTGTTGGTGATGCGGAAAAGTTTTACCGCTAAATCCGATCGCCCTTCAACAGCTCAAGGAATCCGAGTTTTGCTGGGCGCTTTGCTGTTTACCCTCGCTTACGGGACGGCGGGTTTTTATATTTTAGACGGGCGCTTTGAAGTTAACGAACGAGCGGTTAATTTCGATTGGGACGATGCTTTGTTCCAGACTTTTGCCATGTTTTTTACGGCGGATGACGCGGGTTTGGTGCCAAAAACTCGGTTTGCTAACTTTTTCGCGAATTCGATTTATGCTGTGGGTACAGTAACGATTGGTTATGCACTTTTTATGCTGCTGCGGCCGGTGCTGCTGCGAGATTCGGCAAGTATTTCGGAACGGAATAAAGCTCAAGAAATTGTCGCAAAATACGGGCGGACAATGCTAGCGAGATTGGCGCTGCTTGAGGATAAATCTTATTATTTTAGTCCTTCGGGTAAAAGTACGATCGCCTACGTGCCCAAAGGTAGAGGCGCGATCGCCCTGGGAGACCCCATCGGGCCGGCGGTCGACCGCAAAGAGGCTATTCTGGGGTTTCAAGAGTTTTGCGATCGCAACGATTGGTATCCAGCATTTTATCAAACTTTGCCCGACGATCTAGAAATGTATTCTAATCTCGGTTTTCGAGTGGTGCAAATTGGCGAAGAAGCTATTGTTGACCTCAAAAGTTTTAGTCTCAAAGGCAAGGCCAATCAAAACTTGAGAACTGCTATCAACCGACTGACAAAAGCCGGCCATCAAGTCAAATTTTACGAACCTCCTTTAAGTTTGGAATTGATGCGGAAAATGAAATTCGTCAGCGACGAGTGGCTGCAAATGGTTCAGGGTGCAGAAAAACAGTTTTCTGTGGGTTGGTTTGACGAGGCATATTTGCAGAAAACTCGCGCCGCAGCCATCCACACTCCCGACGGTAAAATTAGTGCTTTTGCTAATATGATATCTGTGGGCGATAAAGCGGTTGGAGTTGATTTAATGCGGCGCCGCACTGAGGTGGAAAATGGCACGATGGAGTGTTTGTTTGCTTCGATGTTGCAGCACTGTCAAGAGTTGGGATATGCAGAATTTGATTTGGGTTTGTCGGCTTTGGCGGGAGTTGGAGAAGCTGAAAAATCCGGGCGGTTGGAAAAGGTTTTGATTTATCTTTCGGAACACTTGAGCAAGTTTTATAATTTTAAGGGATTGCACAGTTTTAAAGATAAGTTTGGGCCGCAGTGGGAACCGCGTTATTTGGTTTATCCGAGTTTGGGAAGTTTGCCGGATGTTGTGGTTGCTTTGATTCGGGCTGATTCGGGCGATCGGCTTTTGGATTATTTGCGCCCGGGAGGATAGGCGATTTTAGATTGAAGGTTTTAACGCAGCAATTACCAACAAATAGGAGCAATTTATGAATTTGACGCTGAATCTATCACCTCAATTGGAGCAGTACCTCTTACAGTCTGCTGAGCGGCGCGGTCTTTCTGTGGAGGAAGTGACCTTGCAAATACTGATGGGATGTATGCAGAGTCAGGAACAGGATTTGATCGCATCTGGTGCGGTGTGTGAAGTTTGGTCTCCCTATGATGCGTTTGATGCTGCACAGACGATGCTGGAAGTTTTAAAGCAATCGAAAGCTCAAGAGGATGAGTAATGTGGAACGATTTTCTTTTGTATCTGTTAATAATGCTTTAGGGGAAATTGGATTTCGTCCTATTTTGCCAATTACTTTAGTTTATCAGAATGCTTCTGTGGTAGCTTCTGGGCTACTGGATACGGGGGCGAGCGTGAATGTCTTACCCTATAACGCAGGTGTCCAACTTGGTTATGAATGGGAGCGGCAGACTACTGTTCTTAGTTTGACGGGAAATTTGGCACAGTATGAGGCGCGCGTTGTGGTTATGCAGGGACAGGTTGGGCAGTTTGAACCCGTGCAGCTTGTGTTTGCTTGGACTCGGGCCCAAAATGTACCGTTGATTTTGGGTCAGGTGAATTTCTTTATGGAGTTCGATGTTTGTTTTTATCGATCGCAGTTGGCGTTTGATGTTAGTCCTCGTTAACTGGTTCCGAGGCGAGCACGAAAGGAACCCATATCCTCTTGCTCTGCCTCGGCTGAATAATGGAGGCTCTTCCTCCGGATCTGTGTTACCAGGCTCTGCCTGGTAACGAGTAAAAACCTTCCTACTGACATCCGTTAATCCGTTACATCCGCTACTTGCATCCGCTGCCGAACTTCCGCTATGCCAAGCCCCGAAGCGGTACGCGCTGCTTCTGCAAAACCTCTGAGTACAGCTTTTCCAACTCAGTAATATTCTGACTGAGAGTGTACCGCTCGATCGCCCGCTGGCGCGCTTTTTGGCCCAGCAGCATTCCAAACTCAGGATGATCGCAAAACAGCGGCAGCAAAGTTTGCAACTGACTGCGCACCCGCTGAGTGTTCAAAACTATCCCCGCGCCTTCCTCCAAGGCCTCGCCGTCAGCACCCGCATCCGTTGCCAAACAAGCTAAACCGCAGGCCATCGCTTCCAGCAGCGACAGCGAAAGTCCCTCCACCAAAGAAGGCAAAATAAATACATCTGCACCGCGCAGAATTTCGATCCGGCGTTCTTCCTCGGCGACAAATCCGAGCCACACAATGCCGTCCTCGGCGCCGTAGGACAGTTGCAGCGACGCGGCGAGGGGCCCGTCGCCCACGATCGCCAACACGTTGCCAGGGCCAAAATTGCATTGTTTCCAGGCCTTGAGCAAAGCCTCGACATTTTTCTCCGGGGCAATGCGGCCTTGGTAGACAAAAAGTCGATCGGCCTTTAACTCTGATTTCAACCCCGAAGGCCCGGGCGAATACTTCTGGGCGTCTACGCCGTTGGGAATCACAGCCACCCGTTCTTCCGGCACTCCTAACTTCACCAAAATATCCCGCTGAATGTAAGAAAATACGATCGTCGAGTCGTAGTTAGCCAAAAACGGAGCGTACAGTTGATACATCAGGTGTTGGGTTCCCGATGTCAAATTCCGCAATTTGCGATCGAACGGCGGGTGAAAAGTCGCCACCAGAGGCAAATTCAATTCTTGACAAATTTCCGGCAACAAAAAATCTAGAGGCGAAAGCGTCAGGGAAGCGTGAACAACATCGGGTTTCAGCCGCCGCAGAGACTTCATCAACACTGTGCGGGATTTGAGAGTTGGAATCGTATAAATTTGCGATTTGTAGTGACAGGGTAAAGAAACTTCGTTGCAACTTGCGGGCGAAAGCGAATTGGTATACGAAGTTGGAGTAATTCCTTTTCCCCATGAACCATTTGCCATGCTCCACGCCGCATTGTTCCTGTCGAGTTGGCCCGCTTCTTGCGCAAAGTGCAGGAAACTGACCTGGTATTCCCGGTCTAACAGTGCGTTAGTGACTTCTCTGGAGTAAGTTACGTTACCGCAAAAAGGTGATTTTTTTCCTAGCCAAGCGATGTGCATTCGAGTAAATCAGAGTTTGTTATGTTTTAGATTCGATCGACTTTGCTATTAGTGCTACGGGAAATATACCAGGTTAAGACACCTCCTGCGATCGCCAATCCTGCCAAAGCCAAAAATACGGTTGGCAAACCCAGAAATGTTTCGGCTACTCCAGCCAAAGCCAAGGGTAAACTCAAAGCGATATTAGTGGCATTGTTTTGCAGCCCGAAGACTTTTCCCCGCATTTCTTCTGGGGTTTCTGCTTGAATTGTCGTCTGCATCGGCACTCCCACCAACGAGGCAAATAAACCCAACATGGTAATGAACAGCACCGAGATCCACAAATGCTGTGTAAATGCAGAAAGGCTCATCAGAGCAAGTGCCATGCCAACAGATCCGATTAAACTCAGTTGGGAGTGAGAAAATTTGTGGCCGAGATAGCCGACTGTCGTCGCCCCTGCAGCCATCCCGACGCCCACCGCTGCCAGCAAAAAGCCAAATTGTGACGCTTTCATACCGGGCAGGATTTCTGCCAGCCGCACCGCTAGAACTGCCAAGGCTGCAAAAATGGAAAATAGAATAATTAGTTGAATTAAAGCATTGCGGACTTTCGGCTGATCGTTGATGTAACGCAGGCCGTCTTTTAAATCCGCTAAGGGGTGCGGCGGTTCGTGTTCGGCATCGTTTTTTTCGCCTGTTTTCATCGACAGCAACAGCACTCCGGCGAAGGCGTAACTTCCGCCTACTACTAATTCTTTGCCGATGCCGAGTCCGCCGCCGAGGTTGGTAAAAAGGTTGTCGGCTAAAGCTAGTAAGGGTTCTCCGACTGCAAAGCCGATAATCACCGAACCCATCATGGTTGTGGTGTAGAGCGAGTTTGCCGATAGCAGGTGGCGGCGTTCCACTATTAAGGGAATCACGGACTGTTCTGCTGGCGCGAAAAATTGAGTTAGGGTCGAAACTAGGAATGTGATTAGCAGCAGCAAGCAGAATCCGAGCGGCAGTTGACCGAGTTCAAACCCGTCTGAGAGCCACAGCAGCAGGGGTAATGTTAAAACGAAGCCTCCGCGCAGCAGGTTTGTGGCTACGAGGACAGCTTTTTTCGACCAGCGATCGACATACACGCCTGCAGCAGCCCCAAATAATACCGCAGGAATGGTAAAGGCGATCATAATTGCCGATACCCACCTGCTGATGGTTTGATCTGGTGCTTGAAAGCGGCTGGCTACGAGGGCGATCGTCAGTACGAGATAAACTTTATCTGCTAGTTGCGAGAAAACTTGCCCGCTCCACAAGGCTAGAAAATTTCGGTTTTTCAGAACCGGCAGAAATCCTGTTTCTTTCTCGGGAGTTTCGGCAACGGTTTCCGCGAGTTCTGCTGCGGTTGCTGCTGTTGGCAGCGGGGGGATTGCTTCGGGTTGTTGGCTTTTGCCGTTGCTTGACTCTGTTTCTGGATTTGTGGGATATTTGTCCATTTCTGGGTCTTGGGCGTTGCTCCATTGTCGATCGGCAGAGGCGGGATAAGAGTTAAAATCTGGAAAATTTTCTCGTTCTTCCATCTTGTGGTTGGTCACAGCTAAAACAGATATTCTCAAATCAGTATCGGACAGTCGCATCATAGGATTAGGGGTGGATCGCCTGGGATGGTGGAGGTTGGGGGGATGGGAAGTTCAAATTGAGGTTTTAGCCCCTAAGTGTAATAACTCGTAACTTTATCTATTATCTAATGTTGCAAGAATCTTGGAAATTTACCTGAAATTGCCTACTGGTTCGGGTATCCCGCAGGCTGGGGTGCGATTTTAACTCAACATTTAAAACTTAAAACTCAAAACTCTCTAAGTAGGTGTCGATCGAGCTTCCCGAGCGAATCGTGCAACCTAAATGATACTGGGCATATTGCCGCAAAATATTTTCTACTGATACCCAAGCCGTGCGATCGGCAATCCCCTCTCCTAGTTCTGCGCTACCCAACTGTTGCAGCGCTGCTAATTCTTTAGCATTAATGTGGAAATTTGTCAAGTGTTTGCTGTCACTCGTTTGCCGGGAAGGGGAGGCGGATCTGTACAAGCTGCCGGTTTGTGAAGAGAGTTCTGCCTCTAGGTTAGCTAGCTCGGACAAGCTGAAGGTTCCCCCAGAGGGTATACTAAACCCGATTTGCCAGTCGGGATCTGTGAAATTTGGGACGATCGGTTGTCGGGTGGCGCAGCAGACTTGGACTTGGGGCGCGAGGCCGGCGATCGCTAGCAAGTGAAAAATACCCTGGGCCAGATGGGCGACTAGCACGGCGGCGGATTGGATTTCTGTGCGATCGGACAAACGCTCCAAACGGCTCAAGTGTTCGCCCAGCAAAAAGAAGAGTGCTTCTTGGGGTTCGTCGGAAAGGGCGCTGGCGATCGCCAATTCGGCCAGATATTGCGCGGCTGAGAGTTTTCCCAGGTTGCGGCTCAAACCCGGATAGGATTCGACGGTGTTGGCTTGGGTAATCTTGTCGAGCGATCGGCCTTTGGCGATTAGCAATTCGTTGACGACAAATAACTCGCTTCTCCCGCCAATGCTCGATCGCTGTTTGCGAACACCCGGTGCTACGGCTTTAATTAAGCCAAATTCCCGCGTCAAAACTGTCAGCAGGCGATCGGATTCGCCGATCGGTGCACTCTTAAGATTAATGCCAGTTGCTTTGTAAGTTCGATTCACTAGATTTTAGATTTTAGATTGACAATGGCAGTAGCAAAAACAGTCCACGACACAGAACTTTTATTCGATACTCGTTACCAGGAAGAGCGAAAGTAACGCAGATCCGGAGGCTCTGCCTCCTTAATGCTGTGCCGAGGCAGAGCCTCTAAATATGGGTTCCCAGGCAGAGAGAGCCTTGGAACCAGTTAATGACAACTGACAACTGCCAACTGTCAACTGCCAACTGTCAACTGTCAACTGTCAACTGACTAAATTATCTCGCTGGCGGATTAATTCCGGGCCGCGAGAAGTCCCCAAACGAGTTGCACCCGCCACGATTAAATCTAAAGCTTGTTCGTGAGTGCGAATTCCTCCAGCCGCTTTAATACCAACCCTTCCCTTAGTAAATTCCTTCAGCAAGCGCACATCTTCAACTGTCGCCCCACCGAAAAACCCGGTGTTAGTTTTGATGTAAGCCGCGCCCGCCTCCATGCAAAGCTCAGCCGCTAATTGTTTTTCCTCATCCGAAAGCATCGAGCATTCGATAATCGCTTTGATAGTTTGTCCGGTTTCTTCGCAAATTTCGGCTATTTCCCGGTGAAATTCGTCGTTTTTTCCAGCTTTCAACAATCCTAAGTTGACGCAGACATCTAACTCCACGGCTCCATTGTCTGCGGCTTCTAGAGCTTCGTAGAGTTTTACTGTTGATGTGGTTGCCCCGGTGGGAAAACCTATGACTGTCGAGACTTTGGGATTTTTGCCGTGCAGGAGACTTACCGCTTGTCTGACGTAGGCGGGATACACGCAAACTGTGGCAAACCGAAATCTTTCTGCTTGTTGGCAGCAGTTTTCTACTTGCTCGGGGGTGGCGCCCGGGTCGATCAGGGCGTGGTCGATAAACACGGCAATATCGATGTCTGGCTTTTTTGCAGCCATTGCTGTTTTTTCTCCGAAGTAACTACTTCTTCTTCATTATTATGTAGCGAATTTACCAATCTTTGACCCCGCCCAAAAACGGATACAAGTTTCCGACTCCTGTCGTGGAGGGCCAAAAATTTTAGACCCAACGACCGGCTTTTCGGGCAACGCTCCTGTTCAAGTTCTCACATTTATCTGCCGATGTAAATCTAAAATCTCAAACTTGTTCGCTCGCCCCCGTCGAAGAATCTCAAATCTAAAATCGACTGACTTTGCTCCGGGCTGGGGCGAGCACAAATACTCAATTTGCTGCTCTGACCAACTCTTGTGGCAATTGGTTCATCCATTATTAGCAAAAAAATTAAATTTTAGTATCGGTCTTTAGATACATTTTTGATCTTTCTTTAGGTATACTTTGTTAAAAGGAGTTGCGGTAGAGCCTGCGTCAGCTACGCGGTCGGGCAGAGCCTGGTAGCAGTCACTATTTTTACTCCCAGTAGTGCTTTAAAAACATAACAGCCAGTGCCAAGCATGAATCATTTAGAACTCGAACAAGAAATTGGGAAGATGGCTAGAGCGATGATGACCCGCAATAGCTTAATTGGTAAAGATTTGATTGCCGATCTCAGAGGGCGGCTGTCAACAGACAGTGTAGCTGCTTTGATGATTGTCAGTATTGAGCGCTTGATTTGGTCTGACTGTGAGTCGGTGATCTGGAGTTTGAGTTATTTGATTCCTGCTGACGTGATGGAAGAAATTCGCCGCATTACGGCGCTGGTTGTTTGCAAGCGCTTGATGGGCAAGGGTTTTGTGCTGGGAAAGGATTTTAGTATTGATGCTTCAGGCAGGTTGCTGTTGAGCGAGACTGCTCAAACAGCGGTTGTGGTTGCTTGAAGAAAGGCAAGCAGAAGTTGGAGCTATTCGCACGCGCGGGATTTGCAGTTTAACTTTGGGCGCCCCAGCACTCTTTGTGTAACTGCAAACCTAATTTCGGATGCGGTAATAGTTGCGCGATTCACCCAGAGCCTGAGATTCGCAGCAGATCCAACCAGCGATGAGTGCGGTTAGCTGAAAGAGTATTTTATGAGAGGAAAATACTTTGTTTCAACCGCCAATTGTTGAGGTTGTTACTGGCGGTTTGTACGGGCGATCGCCCTGTATCAAAATTTTCTGATTTTTAGTGAAATTACAGTTTAACTTTGGGAATTGTTTCATGTATAATCATCCCTAAGATAGATGCGAAGTATTATGAACTTAATTCAAAACTTGGAAGCGGCTTGGTATTACCATCTGGGTTCGCGCCACCTCGAAGCTAACGATAATGATGGTGCTCTGGCGAACTTTAACAGAGCTGTGAAGTTGCAATCGGATCATTATAAGGCTTGGTTCGGGCGAGGCATGGCTTTGGGGAACTTAGAACGCCACTTAGATGCGCTTTCAAGTTTTGATGCAGCCTTGGCGGTGCAGCCGGATGCGAGCTTTGGCTGGCACAACCGGGCTATTGCTTTAGGAAAGTTGGGCCGCTGGTGGGATGCTCTCAACAGTTTTGACAGGGCTCTGGAGTTCAACCCCTGTGCGGCGAGTATTTGGCACAACCGGGGGCTGACTCTGATCGATATGGGGCTTTACGATAAGGCGGTTCTGAGTTTCGATCGCTCTTTAAGTTTGCACCCGGAGGCTGCTTGGGCGTGGTACAACCGAGGCAATGCTCTGTTGGAACTCAAGCTTTACTATCAGGCGCTCAACAGTTTCGATCGGGCGATCGAGTTTAACCCAGATGACGCGAAGGCTTGGTACAATCGCGGTCTAGCTGCGAATTCCATGGGACTTTACAAACAAGCAGTAGCTAGTTTTAGCCGATCGCTCGCTCTGAAACCGGGCAGATCCGAAGCTGTGGGCGAGCGACGAGTGGCTTTGGGGAAATTAGTAGGTTTAAATCAGAGAAATGCCAAGTTCACTCCCACATATGAGTGTGCTTTTGAGGATTATTTGATTTGGTACAATCGGGGTGTGGAATTGGCGCGACAAGGCTGCTACTCGGAGGCGATTGCTTGCTACGAAACTGCCTTAGAAATCAATCCTGATTTTGCTAATGCTTTTTACAATCAAGCTTGCTGTTATGCGCTGCTGGGCTTTGCTGATTTGGCTCTTGACAATTTGCAGCGGGCTGTGGAGTTTATGCCTATTTTATACCGAGAACTAGCTTTAGCTGACTCGGATTTGAGCTGCATTTGGAAACAAGAACGTTTTGCAGCGCTGATTCAAGGTTGAGAAGTCATCAGTCATCAGTCATCAGTCATTAGTCATCAGTCATCAGTCATTAGTCATCAGTCATCAGTCATTAGTCATCAGTCATCAGTTATCAGGAAGAAGGAAGAAGGAAGAAGTCAAGCGTGAAGTCGGAAGAACGTCCTCATCATCTTAGTGGTTGCTATAGCCCGCCGTCAGGAGTTGTACAATTCCCTTAACGCTCCCGCGATCGCTAGGGCATTAATTTGTGAACATCTCTCTCTCCCTTTTTCTCTCTTTTCGATCTCCTCTGCGCCAAGAGTGCCAAGAGCGGTTCCTTCAAAAAAATTCTCAATCACCAATTAATATAGAATTGCTATATACGCAAAAAAAGCTCGCGTTTCGGGCGAGCTTTTGTGGCTGGGCTGCGTGAAATTTAGATGGCCCAAGAGAGTGTTTTTGCTATCTCGATCTATTGCACAGCAACTCTGATGGAGGACTTGACTGGCCTGTTGGCAACTATCAGCACCTTGTAGGTGCCGGACTCCGGGAGTTGAGCAAAAGTTTGACCTTCGCCTTGATCCAGGAGAACTCCCGACGGAGATTCGATCGCCACATCTAGATTTTTGTTGCTAGCTGTTACCGTAATTGTCTGTCCCTGTTTCCCCTGAAGTGTGAAAGGCTGAATTTGGTAGCCGGACATTTTGAGTTTGACTGTGGCTTCGTTTTCCCCGAATGCGATGGGAAGGGCGCGATCGGGCCTGTAAGTCCACTTGGCGTTAAAGTCGCGTTCGAGCACGAAGCTGCTAGTTTCGCCTTTCGGGGTAACTCGCACGCGGTAGATGCCCGATTCTGGCAACTGGCCGATCCACTGATTGTCGCTTTTTTCAATAACTCCCATATTCTGACCGTTGGGGCTGTACAGTTGGGCTGTCAGTTGTCCCGCCCACAGGGACATAGTGAGTTCTCGCCCTTTGACGCCTTCAAAAATATAGGTGGTGGGTTGGCTGATGGTTGCTCGAATTTCCGAGGTTGACATTCGCTCAATCGGTTCTAGCTTGGCAACTGGGGCCGAGGTAACTGACGTTGGCTCGATCGGTTCTAGCTGAGCAACTAGGGCAGAAGTAGCGGGTTTATTAACAGTTTCTGTAATTTCCGAGGCCGCCATCCGCTCGCTCGGTGCAATTTTTGGCGCTACAGGGCTGGCAAATACGGATTTTGCCGTCATCATCAGTAGCATTCCAGTCAGTAAAATTAGTTTTTTCATGTCGCACTTGGCAGGGGGTAATGAGTTGTATATGGTTACTTGTGTTTGCCTGTTTGCACCGGATTAACTATCGCGCGATCGGGCGATCGGCTACAGCAGCATCTAGGATACAGGTAAATATCCCGTACTTGCACAAAACTGCTGGTAGCAGATTGGCAGTGCGTCCGCTAAGTAGTAGCCTCAATTTGTCGGGATATTTCAATGATACTCCCTACGCATAATATCATCGAGAATTTGAGTAATTTGGTCAAGGAAAATTAAAGCTTTTTCCAAGGATTTTGCTAAAAAAATGCCCGCCACCAAAAAACGCGGTGTCTGGGCTCATCGCGATCGGCCTTGCTACGAGAAAACCGCCCTTCACGCGCCCCCTAGCGGACTCTACTTTTACCTGTTTTGGGCGATCGGCTTGTAGAGTGCTATAAAGCCGCGCACCTTACCCTATTGCTAGCTTTAACCTTAGTCCCGATCTTGTCAGGTTTGCAGTGACTGGTGCGAGTTAGGAGCTGCGATAACAACGAGTTAGGGAGTACCAAATCCGCGCCACCAGATGGGGTTTATTTCTACTACAAACCCGAGAGAATTTTTAGGTAAGCTTGTACCGTGTTGGACAAGCCCATGTCTAGCGCTTCTGCAATTAAAGCATGACCGATCGAGACTTCTAGTATATCAGGAATCGAGCAAAACTTAGCTAAGTTTTGCAAATTTAAATCGTGTCCGGCATTCACTCCCAAACCTACAGATTGAGCCGAGCGAGCTGCTAAAACATACTGTTGAAAAACAGATTCTACATTGCCTTCGCGAAAAGCAGTTGCATAGGGTTCCGTGTAAAGTTCTACTCGGTCTGCTCCCACTTCTTTTGCTAGGGGCATGAGAGCCGCATCTGCGTCCATAAACAGGCTGACTCTGATGCCGTTGTCTTTTAATTTTTCAATGATTGGTAACAGGCGAGATCGATTTTCGGGAATATTCCAACCGCTATCCGAGGTTAGCACGTCGGGAGCATCCGGCACTAAGGTACACTGAGCGGGTTTGACATCGCAAACTATATCCATAAATGGTGGCTGAAACGGATTTCCTTCGATGTTAAACTCGACAGTTAGCATTTTGGCTAATTCGTAAACATCGGAGGCTTTGATGTGCCTTTCGTCGGGGCGGGGATGGACTGTAACGCCGTGGGCTCCTGCCGCGATTACTGTTTTTGCGGCTTCGGTAACGCTGGGGATGCCGATGTTTCGAGAGTTTCTGAGGAGGGCGATTCTGTTGATGTTGACGCTGAGTTTGGTCATGGGATGTTAATCTTTAAGGTAGATGCTACTATATTAATCGCTTTCGGAACGAAATTTTTAGCGCATTACGGTACTGTGAGGGCATTCTTACACAAAATTGACATTATATTATGACAATTGTTCATTTTATAGCAATTGTTTAAATTTGCATATTCTCGTAGGAAACGGCATTTCCGTGTCCGTGATTTATGTAAAAAAAACGGCATTGCCGTGTCCATGTTTTCCGCAGGCAAATGGCAATGCACTGTCCGTGATTTCCGTAGGAAAACGGCATTGCCGGTCTGATGTCTGACGATTAGGATCTGATCCCCCCTAACCCCCCTTAAAAAGGGGGGGACAAGACCGATCGACAGTCAACCCTACTCGCCTTTTTAAGGGGTATTTAGGGGGAGCGGGCCTCGGATATAAGCGAGATTTCTCAGGTTTCACATTTAAATTGACACCACAGGCCATTGCAGTGTCCTACAGATAGCGCTTTTCATAATTGTTATTAGAGTCAAATTTAGCTGCTGCCAGCGGTAAGGTTTCTGCAAAAAAAGCCTCGGCTGTTTGCTGTTTTGCTGCCAAATCTTCCAGATTTGCAATGCAGAAAAGCGGTGCGGCGCGATCGACTATTGCGGGCGGAAAATCTCGAGTGAAATATTTGAGTTCAAAGTCGTATCTGTGGGGACGGTAAATCATGCCCAACAGTTCGACTAAGGGGAGAAGCGTCCAATCGTGATAGTTGCCGATCGCATCTACTAAATTCCCGCGATAAATCTCTTTTTTTACCAAAGGTTGCAGCAAATCAAAACGGATTTTAATTTCGTTGAATCTGGCTAGCATTTGGGAAAAATGCTTGTTTCGATCCAAATGAGCAGGTACAATTAGATTGGCTTTGTCAAAGGATCTCGGGACTTGTCCGTGTCTCTCTATTTCCAGAAAATCGTTGCGGCTGCTGCGCCGGAAAACGGCAAAATCAATTAGCAAGAAAGGCGGGGTTTCTTTGAGCCGCCAGAAGCACTGCGACTGACCGTGCCAAGCGGGTTCTGGAACTCGATATTTGAGTTCGATTTCGGAAATTTCGGCGAGGGCTTTTTCCACAATCTCAAAGGTTTCTTCCACGCAGTTATCTTCAACTACAACTGCAATATCGAGGTCTGACCATTCGTCGGTGTATCCGTGGGCTGCTGAACCTCCTTGCCACAAAGCGAGAACAAAATCTAAAGGTTGTAGGGTAGCAACAATCTTTTCGAGAATGATTTGTCTCATGGAATTAAGCTATACTCTTATTTGTGCAGGGCTTGCACAACTTTAACAAACATCGAGGGTTGAGATTGCTCGATGTTTTTGCTGTTGCAGTTTTTCAAATGTTAGCACATTTACAGATTGAGGTGGCGGGTGGCTGGAAGTGCAACCGCCAACAGCAGCAAGCGGTTAGCAGAAATAACTGCTAACCGCTTGCTATTAACTCTTAAAAATTTTATCCGATTTGGCTGAGGGTTGAGTCTTGAGGCCCGGCCATGAAGATAGAAGTTCTGACGTTAATTTTTGACGGATCTGTACTCATAATGACCCCGACAACATCACCGCAGGAACAGAGGATGGCAGTGTCGGTAATCCCGTCTTTGTTGACATCAACGGCAGCGAGACTCATGCTGTCCATCCCTAATGTGCCTTTAAGGTAAGCAATTTTGATGGTGTCGCCTTCGCTGGGTTTGAAGTCGAGAATGCGATCGGCCGCTTCTGCACCAGCCGTAAATGTATCGCCCCGCAAAATAAATTGATCTGCACCTTCTCCCCCCATTAAGAAGTCTGCCCCAGCATCGCCAATCAAGATATCATTGCCCGCACCTCCGATCGCCATATCACTGCCAGCACCGCCTCGGAGTACGTCATCTCCCGCTCCGCCCAGCAGGTAGTCGTCTCCTTGATTGCCCATAATTATATCATTGCCCTCACCGCCATCGATCAGGTCGTTTCCTTGTCCGCCCTGAAACATATCATCGCCGCGGCCACCAAACATTGTATCGTTACCAGCGTTGCCGTTGGCGATATCGTTACCCTGGGTTCCGACGATTTGATCGTTGCCTCCGAAAGCGCGAAGTCCTCCTAATTGTGGTGCATCTGAGGATTGAATTTCTATGAGATTATCGGCATTGTCTGCATCCACAAAGCGATTTTCTTTCGCTCCTAGAGCCGCACTACTCATCGTAGTAGATAAGCTTTTAAGTTGGTTGGCATCGCTAATCACATTTGCGTCGCCAAAGTCGCTAACATTAATAGTAATCGGGATATTTGTCAGGCTGTCAAAGTTGAGAGTATCGGTGATACTTGATTTGACTGAGTTACCCAGCAAAACATCGGGTATTTGGACGCTATCTCCCATTAGTTCGCGGGTCATCGTACTGTTAAAGTGCTTGCCAATGGCACTTAAATCTTCTGCGGCTGAGCCTACAGTTTGACCGTTAGGTGTTTGTAGAACGATGCCGGGGGCAACGGTGAGGTAATTCGCACTTGTTAAGTTGTCTGCACCAGCTTTGCTCTTGTCGATACTTTTCCGGAGATCGTTGGGAATCATATCCCCGATGTGAGAAGCTCTGAGTGTCCCGGAATTGGATTCTGTTTTGCCTGCCATTTAGTTTGTATATCTTTGAGATTAGGTTTGCTCATATAAGATAAACATAAAAAAGTTGATATTTCCCTTGGTTACGTAATTTCAATCAATGATGACTGCTTAAATAAGTTTTACGATCTGTCTTTTGACAGAGGTGATACAATCGGAAAAATTAAGTTTGACAGATTGTCTTTTGACAAAATAAACTAGAATGTTTATAATGCTGGGCTTTTTTCAAAGGCGGGATTAAGCAGAAACCGGGTTTGCAAACAAAACTTCTGCATTTGATTGTAGGTGTTCGGCATAAACCTAGTTTTTACTAATTATTAGAGCGCCGTCCGCACCGGATTTTTTACTGATTCTTGTTGGTGCGCGGAGTACAAAAGCTGCATAATATCTATGATATTTGCAACTAGCTAAAAATCTTTTTTTGGCGATCGCAAATTGGGAACCTATTCTCGGCGGGTGTTCGGCGTACCAAAGATGCAACGCCAGATGCCTGACATCCGATCGCAGCCGTATTCCGGCAAAATCGCCCGCGAGCAAAAATCAGTCTTAAATTCTCACTCATCAGAAACCGGCCCGCCCTCAGGTAATATGAGAAAGGATTAATTTTTAACAGCGCGGCATGGCTACTATTTGGGAACTCGACTTTTACAGCCGTCCAATCATAGACGAGCGAGGGAAAAAAAAATGGGAAGTGTTGATTTGCGAAAGCCCGCTGAAGGTAGGCGACAAGGCAGAATCTCTGTTTCGCTACTCGCAATTGTGCCCGAGTACAACCGTGAATTCCCTGTGGCTGGCTGGCGCAATTAAAGATGCGATCGCCTCTGCACCGAAACCACCCGAAAAAATCCGCTTTTTTCGCCGCCAAATGGCGAACATGATTACCAAAGCCTGCGAGGAGTTGGATATTCCCTCAGCGTGCAGCCGCCGCACCCTCGCCCTGGGCCTGTGGCTGGAAGAACGGATGCAAGACGTTTATCCCTCAGAACCGGGCTATCAACGGGTTGTGAACCCGAGCGTTCAATTTGTACCCGAAACGCCTGTGGCGCTGCCGGACGCTTTAATCGGCGAAAAATGGGCGTTTGTGAGTTTGCCGATCGCCGCTTTTGATGAAATGTCCGAGTGGGATATCGGATTTGGCGAAGCTTTCGGGCTGCCGATGACACGCCTCGCCCCTGAAACGCAAATTCCGGGACTGATTATCTACTCGTCGAGAGCAACGGCTTTGGCTGGTTGGATGTCGGGTTTAGAGTTGGCTTTTCTCAAATTTGAGAGCGGCCCGCCCCCTAGGCTGGTATTAGATACGGGAGCTAACGATCGCTGGATTTTAGCTAATCTTAGAGACGCAGCAACTGAGAAAGAAGCCGCATCATTTGAAGCGATGAAAAAGCAAGCAAAACAAGTACATTTCTTAGCAATTCAGTCGAATCCAGAATCGGAATCTTTCGCAGGCTTTTGGCTGCTGCACGAACTAACTATTTAGTCGATGCTTGGCAATAACTGATATAGCGTCGAGCGCCAAAAAATGGTAATTGGTAATTGGTAATTGGTAATTGGTAATCGGTAATTGGTAATTGGTAATTGGTAATTGATAATTGATAATTGCTTCCAATGACAACGGATAACTGCCAACTGCCAACTGTCAACTGTCAACTGTCAACTGTCAACTGTCAACCCTTCGACTTCGCTCAGCGCAAGCTGTCAACCCCTCGGCTTCGCTCGGGGCAAGCTGTCAACTGTCAACTGTCAACTACCACCGACAACAATGACCAATCACCAATCAGCAGAACAACTGCTAGAACTAGCCACCAAAGCAGGTGCCGAAGCTGCTGAGGTATTGGAATCGCAATCGCTCTCGCGGCCGGTCTTTTTTGAAGCAAACCGCCTCAAACAGCTAGAAACCGCCCAAGCAGAAGGCATTGCCCTGCGGCTGTGGCGGGACGGGCGGCCGGGTTTGGCGGTGGCCTACGGGCCCGTGGAACCGCAGATTTTGGTCGATCGCGCGATCGCGCTTTCGCAACTGGCCGAACCGGAAACCATCGAACTCGGCACCGGTGAAAAAGTTGTTTATCCCGATCGCGGAGTGTCAATCCCGGCCGAACAGCTAGTAAACTGGGGAAAAGAGGCGATCGCGATCGTCCGCGAAGCCTATCCCGAAAGCCTCTGCACCGCCGAACTCGACTGCGAAATCGAAAGCACCCGCTTGCTGAACACACTAGGCTTGGATTCTAGCCACACCGACACCACCCTCAGCGGTTATTTGTCAGCAGAATTAGTGCGGGGCGAAGATTTCCTCAACATTTGGGATGGCGAAACCGAACGCGGCAGCCTCGATTTAAACAACAGCGCCAAGCGGGTTTTGCAGCGGTTGGAATGGGCGAAAGAGAATGTAGCCCCCGCCACCGGGCGCGTGCCGGTACTGTTTACAGCCAAAGCAGCCGATTTGCTGTGGGGGACTGTTTGTGCGGCGTTAAACGGCAAACAGGTACTCGAAGGCGCTTCGCCTTGGAGCGATCGACTCGGCCAACAAGTGACATCGCCGCTTGTCACTCTCTCGCAGCAGCCGGATATCGGGCCCTATAGCTGTCCTTTTGATGACGAAGGTACTCCCACTCGGGCGATCGTCTTTATCAACAGCGGAGTATTGCAGCTATTTTATACCGATCGCACCACCGGTAGAGCCTTGGGAAGCGGCACCACCGGCAACGGATTTCGCCCGGGTTTGGGCAGCTATCCCACACCCAGTTTGTTTAATGTTCTCATTAAACCAGGTTCGCGATCGTTAATCGATTTAATTACTCAATTAGACGACGGAATAGTCATCGATCAAATGCTCGGCGGCAGTGCCGGAATTTCCGGCGACTTTTCGATTAACGTCGATCTCGGCTACCGAGTCAAAAAAGGTCAAATAGTCGGCAGAATCAAAGACACAATGGTAGCCGGCAACGTCTACAGCGTCCTCAAACAATTGGTAGAATTAGGAGGAGACTCCGAGTGGAACGGTTCTTGCCACACACCGTCTGTAATTGTAGAGGGATTGTCCGTCACCGGCAAAAACTAATCGGTAATTGGTAATCGGTAATTGGCAATCGGCAATCGGTAATAAATCTCTCTCCTGGTGCGTGAGATAGAGAAATATTTACATCCAAACTATGAGACTACTTGCTTTCACGCACCACCTCAACCATAACATAACATCCAGGCACCGTTAACGACATGAATGTTAATAGTTTTATTCCCAATTATCTATTTACCAGCTCAATTATCTGGTGCTACAATCAAAAAATAAAAAACAAAAATCTTTATGCCCTGAGACACTCGACAAGTTAACTACAAACCCAAATCAAAAATCGTTATGCGTATTTGTTTTATCGGCGACTCTTTTGTCAATGGTACGGGCGATCCCAAATATCTTGGTTGGACAGGACGAGTTTGCAGGGCCGCCAGCGGGCAAAGACAGGAGATTACCTACTATAATTTAGGAGTGCGGGGAGAAACCAGTACCGATATAAAAACTCGCTGGTTCAGCGAAATTTCTTGCCGCTTGCCCCACTACTGCGACGGCAGAATAGTCTTTTCCTTTGGCGTCAACGACACTTACTTAGAAAACGGAAAAACTCGCGTCGAAATTGAAAAATCAATTGAAAACATCCGCTATATTCTGAGTTCTGCTCAAGAAATAATGCCAGTTTTAATGATAGGGCCACCGCCAGTTATTGATGTCGATCGCACAATCAGAATAGCCTATTTATCAGAACAGTTTTCCCAAGTTTGCAGCGAGTTAAACGTGCCTTATTTAGATATTTGCACCGCGCTGGAAAAATCAGAAATTTGGATCGAAGAACTTACCGACAATGACGGTTCCCATCCCCGCGCCGCTGGCTATACTGAACTGGCTAAAATAGTTCACAATTGGGACGCTTGGAAAGCTTGGTTTAAAAATATCAATATATCAGATCGAGAGACAGTGACGCTGTTCAGAGCCGTCGGCAAAAAAGAAATGGAATTAATTAAAGAAAGCGATTTTCTGGCATTTCCGCCCCGGCTGTCGTTTCAGCCTATTTTTTATCCGGTACTCCACAAAGCCTACGCCATACAAATTGCGCGAGATTGGAATACCAAAGATGCAGCCTCTGGATATTTTGGCTATGTAACCAGGTTTCGAGTTTTGGCTGAATTCTTAAAAAAATATCCCGTGCAAACTGTCGGCAGTTCGATTCACCAAGAATATTGGATTCCGGCAGAAGAGTTGGCAGACTTTAATCGGAATATTATCGGAAAAATAGAAATTTTTGCTGAATATCAACCGTAAAATATGATAAACATGACTTACGCACGGGCAGTCATACCATTTTCGATTTTCGATTTTCGATTTTTGATTGGGGATGATTTACTGGATAAGGGTTTGATATCGTGTCCGATCGATTAACCGCAATAAAATTAGTCCGCAAAAGCGGACTTAAGTCCGCACGTGCGTTCCATTTTTGTTATGGTAATCAACCGGACATGATATGAAGCTTCCCTACAGTTGCATTATTTTGGGAAAAATGGTGTCAGAAACCGGGTTTTTTGCGAAAGACTGGTCGATCACTTTTAATCCCTGTAAAAACCCGGTTTCTATGCGTCGGAGTGCATAAGTCTCGATCGAATAGGAGGAATGACAGATGTTAGATTTTAATCAATTTGAAGTTGTGAGTTTTGACTGCTACGGCACTCTCATAGATTGGGAAAGCGGCATATTGCCAGTCTTGAAACAGTTGCTGTCTAACCGCGAAATCGATTTTAGCGATGACGGAACTTTAGAAATGTTTGCTGAGTTTGAATCGGAACTGGAAAAAGAGCATGGCGAGTATATCAAATATCGGGAAATTTTGCAAGAAGTTGTCAAAAAAATCGGTAAAAAATTTAGTTTTGAACCGACAGAAACAGCATCAGCAACAGAAATCAATTGTTTGGTTGAGTCGATCAAAAATTGGCAGCCCTTCCCCGATACAGTCGCAGCTTTGGCAGCGCTCAAGCAAAAATATAAATTAGCGGTAATTTCCAATATTGATGACGATTTGTTTGCGGGTACGGCGAAACATTTAAAAGTCGAATTCGATTGGGTGATTACTGCGGAACAAGTGCGATCGTACAAACCGTCAACTCGCAACTTTGAATTTGCGATCGAGAGAATGGGGATAGCACCTGAAAAACTCCTGCACGTTGCTCAAAGCCTGTATCACGACACTGTACCGGCCGCATCAATGGGAATTTCGACTGTTTGGGTAAATCGGAGGCAGGATCGAACAGGATTTGGGGCGACACCGCCCGCTAGCGCTCAGCCCGATTTAGAAGTGCCGGATTTGAAAACGTTGGTGGAGTCGATCGGGTAAATAACCGCAGATGCACGCAGATACTAGATTTTGCGTGCATTTGCGCTGAAAAATCCGCAGTCGCAGCTAGATAAAAGGCGAGCATTTCAGTTTTGCTTTAATGCGTGCGAGATCGCCAGCGCTCGCAAAGCGAAAAAAATGCTTTTTACAAAGCCGGAGATGCTCCCACCCACCCGACACGGCAGTGCCGTTTCCCTAAAGACGATCCGAAAGCTGAGGAATTTTATAATCTGGGTGGACAGAAGTACGACAAAGAAGATTATCGGGGTGCTATAGAGGCTTGCGATCGAGCAATTGGGATCGATCCTAATTATGCTGATGGTTACAACGATCGCGGTAATGCCCGATCGATCTTAGGAGACAACCAGGGTGCGATCGGCGATTACGACCAAGCGCTGAAAATCAACCCCAACTATAGCAGTCCTAAATCATTGTCAAGACTAGGATACAATTATATGGCCTACTTGATTGTGACCCTAAAAAAATGAATAACTTACAACGCTCACCAAAAAATATGGCCAAATAAATAGCTGAAGCATGAATCTTTAATTAAGAGCAATCTCTCTGCAAGAGAACTCAAACGAGTCCTAGCTTTCAGTTAACAGTTGACAGTTGACAGTTGACAGTTGATAGCACTTGACAATCATAAGGAAGAGGATTGGAGTAATAAATAGTCTTCTTTTAATTTCTCCCGAAAAAGCTTGGGGCTTTAAACCAATTCTTTCTAGTAAGGATGGCGATGGTCGGTAAACTTTACAATAAAATCAGTAAAATGTTAGGTGTAAGTTATTGTTTTTGTGGAGTTTGTAAAAATGCTTTTAAAACCCAAGGAATAGAAGGAATTAAACTAGGATATAAAGAGTCACAAGCATATTTGACCTACCCACAAAAAGCTGGAGTAATAGAGGGGTTTAAAAATAAAAAAATTTCTGGGGATTTAGATGAAATAGTTACTTATTTAGAGCGACCGTTTGGTGCGATATATAAATCCAAACAGAGCTACGATTAAATTTTTGAGCGACCTAATGTTAGTTGGAAAAAGGCTCCAAAAGTTAATCCCAAATTGGCTAAATAACTCGTAAATAAAAATCTGGAAGAAATTAACGATATTTTATCTAAAAACAATACGGGTAGAGAATCTGGGGAAACAGTAGTATTTTTTTAGATAAATGTCCTCTACTTAATGGCCATGTGAATGGCTACGTTTGGGGTCAATCAAAGCTGAGAAGTGAAGTCCCAATCACCAATGAAAAAGAGAGACAAACTTATTTTGGTGCGCTTAATTATCAAAGCCAAGAATTCCCTGTTCAAAGTTATCCATCTGGCCATGTCCCATCTACAGTTAAATTTATAAAAGACTTACAAAATAAATATAAAGAGCAGAGAATTATCTCGATCCGGGATGGAGCTACTTATCATACGCTTGCAGAATCGAGAGACTTTTTATCAGAAGTGAATCGCGAGCAAAAACCTGATAATTGGTCAATTACTTGTATTTTATTTGATCGACCACGCTCCCCAACAGAATCCCGTTGAAGATATTTGGTTACAAGCTAAATTTTTAATAATAAAGTATTGGTATTTATGTAGGTATTTTAAGACGATCAAATTCTTGTTTGAGTTTTTTACTAACGGGCATAAATTTGATTTTCCCAAAATCCATTAGTATACCTATACAGATAAAATCATTGAGGATTGCTATACCCAGGTATCTGTTGGCAATTTTGTCTTTAGTTCGCTCATAATTTTTTGGTGTCAAATATCTTGATTAGGACTTACGCAAGAACAACGTATTTCTGTCATTACAAGCGAAGCGAAGTAATCGCAACCGTTTATTTTTAGCCGATTTTGCTTAATTCCTGTTCATTATATAACACTCCTCGATCGAATGCCAACCTCTCTCTTTCTTCTCCAACTCTGCGCCCTCTGCGCCCTCTGCGGTTGATTCAAAAAAATCTCATCCCAGGTTGAAAAAAGAATGCAAATTTAGGGAAGCTCAAAACCCTTAAACAGTCAATCATCCCCTATCTAAAATCTAAAATCTAAAATCTAAAATCTAAAATGGTATCAATTTCCCCTTTTCCAAATCTTAATTTCCCCCAACCAACCCGCACTCACAATAGTCTTAGCATCAGCGCTAATTCCCACAGCAGTAACATAGCCGGAGTGTCCGCTCAAATTACCTCTCAATTCGCCCGATCGCACATCCCACAGTTTCACGCTCTTATCCCAACTCCCAGTAACCAGCATACTCCCATCCCGACTGATTGC
Organism: Microcoleus sp. ARI1-B5; assembly: GCF_036705795.1. Taxonomy (NCBI): domain Bacteria; kingdom Bacillati; phylum Cyanobacteriota; class Cyanophyceae; order Oscillatoriales; family Microcoleaceae; genus Microcoleus; species Microcoleus sp. ARI1-B5. Next base: position 28,573 of record NZ_JAUBVK010000015.1, on the reverse strand, counting down.
CACAGACCAAACCCCGTCAGTATGCCCGCTCAAGCGCCGAATTAACTGCCCGTTTCCGGCATTCCACAACCCAACAGTGCCGTTGCTGTTGCCGGCGGCCAAAGTTTTGCCATCGGGAGTAAAAGCGAGGGACAAAACAGACAAGTTCTTGCCGCCAATCGTGCGAATTGCTTGACCTGTAGCTAAATTCCACAACCTAATGGAACCGTCTTTGCTGCCGCTAGCTAAAGTTTGGCTATCCGAACTAATTGCAACAGTATTCACCAGCCCGGAATGCCCGGTTAAAGTCCTCAGCAATTCCCCTGTTTTCGCATTCCAAACCTTAATCGTTTTATCCCAACTGCCGCTCGCAATAAACTGACCGTCGGGACTGACGGCAACGCTCGAAACAGCAGCGGAATGCCCGCTCAAAGTGCGTACAGCCGCGCCATTGTCTAAATTCCAAATTTTCACTGTTTTGTCGTCGCTGCCGCTCGCAAACACCTTTCCGTCGGCACTCGCAGCCAGGGCGTTTACGGCTTCCGCGTGTCCTTGCAGCGTAGTTTTTAATTGCCCGCCGGGAAAATTCCAAACTGAGATTGTGCCGTTGCTATTTCCTGTGGTAAAATAAGCGGAAGCTAGGACAAGGGAACTTACAACTTCCGAAGGCCCTTTGAGGGTATTTGTCGCAGCAAAGGCGATCGCACTTGCAGGCTTCCGGGGCGAATTATTAGCCGGACTTTGGGGAGTTCTCGCAGTGGGAACTTGGGGAAGTGCAGGCAGAGAAATAGTCGATCGCCATTTCATGAAAGTATTGATTTCTATCCCCGCCGCCACGATTTTATCCGAATTTTCCTCTAACCTGACAATGCCGTTAATTGCCACAACTCGGCCCGCGTCGTCGAGCACTGGCCCGCCGCTCATGCCTGCTCTCACTAAGTTATTGTATACCAAAGTATAACCGTTCCAGGGAGTCTGGCGGCCGGTAAGCTGACCTTCCGTGGCGATGAAAATCGGCTGTCTCAGAGAACCGCCGGATATCGGCCAGCCGGCCACATAAGCCTTGTTTCCCTTAGTTGCTGTGGAATTGGCTAATTGAGCGAGGCGGTAGCTTTGAGGGCTGCTGAAGGGCACGACGGCTAAGTCCATCCCCGGCACTCGCCGCACGAGGCTGTATGATACAGAGTGAGCTTGGCCGTCGGGAGTTACAACTTCGTAATCGCCTGGTTTATCGACAACGTGCCAGTTGGTGAGTATATAGTATGTGCTACCTTGTTTCTCTAAAATTACTCCCGAACCGCCTTTTGTTCCCTGGATGCGCACGGTGATTTGTTTGGCGACGGTTTTAACTGCGTCGGCGGTTAAGGCTAGGGCGATTTGAGGTGAGGTGAGTGGGATGAGGGCGATCGCAGCACTCAAAATAGCCGGAATTGTTCTGCTGTAGTTCATGATTGTGTCAATTTAACATACCCACATATCAACCGACGCAGAACTTTTCCGGTTTGTGGCGCGTTGACGGTTGAGAATGGAAGGGTGTTTGCGCGATCGAGCTTTCGACATCCGCGCAGGCTTCACATTTGACACAGCCATAAAGCGAGCAGAAAAATTTAGAATCTGGAACCGCAAATAGACTCAACAACAGCCACGGGTTTATCTCTATTCTTTTCTCGGCACATCAGGATTAGAGCCAAACGCGGCTCGGAATATTTCCTATTAGCCATCCAGCCGATGGGTGCGCCGACGATCGCGCCGACGGCTATACCGGTGATGAGGCTCCAAACAAGATGCTTGCGGGCGATCGGCTTTTGTTCCATAAAAATTCATCCTAAATCCTTACCCTTAGCAAAAATAGCAAAAATAAAACTTACTTTCTTCCTCCTATTTACTTATTTCCCAAGTAGTAAGCGATGATTAACTCTCATCTTTTTCACAGTCCGCTTAACGCCATCCCCAGCAGCAATAATCAAGTATTGAAACTTCACAAAACCGAGGGCAAGAAATACCTGGCATTTACAAACTGATACAAAAAGTTAACACAGGAAAATCTCCGAGAACAAATAGCCCAAGCCAAGCAAGCATGGAAAACCGCCGCAGCTACAGATTTGAAGGGGGACGAGCCCCGATCGATCGTGACAAGTAAAGCGTTGAAGCGGATTTACTAAGGAAAAATATAGCAGCGACGATCGCAGCTTAATTAAAAATAAGTAGGTAAGCGATCGCCCCCATACCTCGAACTGCCTTCTCAAAACCCAAAAAAGTAGCGATTACCTGCCTGTCTTTTTTTTAAGCGATCGGCTTAAACCCTTATGTAGTTAGAAGTTTAATGTAATTGTCACCACTTGAGAAATTTGTCCTCCATTTAAAGAATGAATTTTTGTAAAGATTTACAGAACATTTCTGAAGCTGTCCTGCAACAGGCGTAATGGTGCAAATCACTTAGAGCAACCAATTCAGAAAAAATATCAATGAATTTTTGTAAAGGTTTAGAGAAAATTTCTGAAGCTGTCCTGCAACAGGCGTAATGGTGCAAATCACTGAGAGCAACCAATTCAGAAAAAATATCAACTAACACAATCTTTCCCATTGGTTGCGAGAGGCTGGCTCCTACTCGGCGCTAGCTCATATTCAGGAAGCATCTGTTGACCAAATCTACCTTTAAAAAAGGAAAACATAGAATGTCAAGAGCGCTTGAAATCTTTAAAGATGGTCGCGTGTACGAAATGCAAGACGGCCAGCCAATTCAGGTTATAGAAACAGAAGGAAAAGTGCGATCGCTCATTGAAGCATTGCAATTTACTCAGGCTGAAACATTCACAATCGCACCTCCTGACGCAGTTCCCCCAGAGGTACCTGAACCTAAAGCAGCTCTCAGGAAGACCAACCAACAGGGACTGAAGCTGATTCAATCGTTTGAGGGGTTGTCTCTAGAAGCATATCAAGACCCTGTTGGCGTGTGGACTATTGGCTGGGGAGCTACCGAAGGCGTACAGCCAGGGATGAAGATTACCCTCGCCGAAGCAGAGCAGATGCTGCAAAATGAGCTTGAGAAATTTGAAGCAGCGGTGGCTGATGCTGTCGAAGTACAAATCAATGACAATCAGTTCTCAGCCTTAGTAAGTTTTAGTTACAACTTGGGTGCACGTTCTCTGTTTGAGTCAACACTTTTGCGGCTTTTAAATCAAGAAAAGTTTCAGGAAGCGGCCGATCAATTTCCGAGATGGGACAAAGCAGGCGGTCAATCATTACTGGGTTTGTCTCGCAGGAGGAAAGCAGAGCGAGCATTGTTCTTGAGTCAGCCTTGGGAAGAGTTTTTGCAATGGGAGCCAAGCCTGGTAATGCGGCTAGCCCAACCTGGAGAACCTCTCGTACAAGGAAATGATGTGCGACAAGTGCAACAAGCTTTAGTTAAAGCTGGGTTCAATATTCAGGTTGATGGAGTTTTTGGAGAAGAAACTGACACAGCAGTCAGAGAATTTCAGCACCAAAAAGGACTGACTGCGGATGGGATTGTTGGGTCTAAAACTCTTCAATCACTGGGATTAACAACTTAACCTGCTTGAGCGCTGCACCTTGAACTTTGATGCAAATTGACTAAGGCTGTACGGCTGGTTTTACCTAATTCTTTTGCCAAGCCCACGTCCAAAGAGCGCCAGCTCTCCAACAAAGCTTTTGCAACAGGCACTTCCTGGCTTGTTGCAACACAAAACAGATTCAATTGCACAACTTACTCAACAAATAAAAGACATATGAAGATCCAAGATTTCGTCAGCCAAAATCTCCGCTACGATACCAACGACATTGCAAAAGACAAAGAGTTAACCCTTGAACTCCAAAAGCTATTCATCGACCTAGGATTACTCAACGATCCACCAGAGGACACATTTGGCTTGTTGTCCACAGCAGCTCTCAAGAGATTTCAGCAACAGACTGGCTGTGACGAACCAGAATTTCTCGGGCCGCAAACCGCTGAAAAACTAATAGAAGCTGCAAAAGAGGGACGCAGAGGAGAAGGAGATGCGTCAATCCTGCTTGAGGTGATTGAGAACACCATCATCAAGAATAAACCACTGCAATCTCAGGTCCTCTCTGACAAACAGAAGCACAATCTCCCCGCCGGAACTAAACTCAATTTGGTCTTTTTTGAGGTGGAGCGCCAACATTTAAAAATTACCTTAAGCGAAGCATTCCATAACTCTGTGGTTTGGTATGTCTTTGGAGAACACGTCGAAGTTTTCGAGGGTAAAAATCAAGTTTACCCCCAACAAAATCCGGATGAAATCAAGTTGAATGTTCCCTATAAATCTCAGAATGACAATATCGACAACCCGACAGGCGCTTGCAATGTTACTTCACTTGCTATGTGCTTAGAATTCTTTAAAGTTCCTCGCCGTACAAGTGAGGGACAGTTTGAAGACGAGCTTTACCGATATGCCTTAGACCAGGGATTAGACAGGCACGCTCCTAACGATCTCGCTCAAATTGTACGAGACTACGGAGCGAAAGATACCTTCACCCAAGCCGCAACCATCGACGAGGTAAAAGACTGGTTAGGCAACGGAAAGCCGACAATAATACACGGCTACTTTACCCCATTCGGTCACATTATTGTAGTGGTTGGATACGACAGCACGGGCTTCATCGTTCACGATCCCTACGGCGAATGGTTTGCTGATGGCTACGATTTCAACGACCCAGAAGGAAACAATGAAAAGGGTAAGTTTCAGCATTACTCTTACAACTTAATTCGGGAAGCCTGCATTCCAGATGGAGACTTTTGGGTGCATTTTATTTCCCAATAGACTTGGGTGTATCTCAAGCAAAAGGTTGAGTTCAAACTGTTTGTTACTCGGATATCCGTCGCATCCCCGAATCGTTGCGGGGGACGAAAAATTAAGTTATTGTCCCCCATTTTTAATGGGGGCTAGGGGGAGATCGTTTAACTGAACCCTATTGGGATCTCAAGAGAGCGAGTTCTTATCCCGCTTGAGGAAAAAATAGAAATTGAAGCAAAATAATGACTGAAAAATCTGACAAAACACCGATTATTTACGCCTTATTAATTGGGATTGATTGGTATAAACCTAATCGGTTGTACAAAAATCTTAAAGGATGCGTGCGTGACATCGATCGCGCCGCAAGCTACCTCTTAAAGACACTGAAGATTCCATCCGAACGGATTTTTAAGCTGACTTCTGTGAATCCCGAAGTCGCTGAAACCATCGAAACCAAAGACCCGGAACCAACTTATGAAAATATTGTGGCGAAGTTTGATGCCATTACAGAAATAGCTCAGCCGGGAGAGCAGGTATACATTCACTATTCTGGCCATGGAGGACGGGCGGCGACAATTTATCCACAACTCAGAGGAGACGGGCAATTTGATGAAGCACTTGTCCCGATGGACATTGGCGAAGAGAACTCCCGCTATCTGCGGGATCTTGAATTCATAACACTCCTCAAACGGATGACAGACAAGGGATTAGTTGTCACAGTTGTGCTAGATAGCTGCCATTCTGGAGGGGAAACACGAGGTGAATACTCTGACATTCGAGGAGGGGATAGCGATGACAGTTCCCAGCGACGAACAGACAGCCTAGTGGCATCAGAGGAGGAATTGATCCGTAACTGGGACTTAACCCGGGGAACAGCTCGCAATGCGACTCCTGGGGATTGGTTCCCTCAGTTGAGCGAGTATGTTGTACTGGCTGCTTGTCGTCCTTCTGAATTGGCCTATGAGTATGCTTTTAATGGTACAGAGCGTCAGGGAGCGCTGACTTACTGGCTGTTAGATACTTTAGCTAACCGCAGTTGGGAACTGACTTATCAGTTACTTTACGATCGCATCTATGCCAAGGTGCAGGGCCAGTTTCAAAATCAAACTCCCATGCTTTTCGGTGAGGGAAATCGTCAAGTCTTTGGCTGCGATCGCACAGAGTATCATTACACTGTCCATGTGATTAAGCTAGATGCCGCCGAGAAGAGGGTGCTGTTGGACGCTGGAACAGCGCAGGGTATTGGCAAAGGCGCACAGTTTGCCATCTATCCATTGGGAACAACCGATTTCAATCAGAAGCAATTAGCAATTGTTGAAGTTACAGAAGACATCACTGTAGCAGATGCTTGGGCGGTCATTGAGCCTGATTCCTTGCCGGCAGGAACCAAGATTGAGGCTGGAGCTCCAGCAGTCATGTTGGCCGCCCCCATAGAGCTTGTCCGGCGAGTCCGTCTGTTTTTCAAACAAGAGGATACAGGAGATGGGAAACTGCCGCCAAATCAGGTGCTGCCTCCAGAGATACTAAAAATTCAGGGTGAAGCACTCGCGGCAATCAAGTCAGCTATTCCTAATGCAGGAAAAGGCTGGGTGGAGTTAGTTTCAGAAGGTCAAGCCGAACACTACCAAGTTGCTATCACTAAAGATGGCGAATACGAAATTTGCGACCCAAGTGGAGAGCCATTTGAAAATTTACGACCGCACCTGAAGGTAAACGATCTTAATGCTGCTGAAAAGGTAGTCAAACGCTTAATCCATCTCGCTAAGTATCAGGCTGCCGAAGGGCTTAAAAATACTTCAGCTTTAACCAACAAGCTGATCGTCCAGTTAGCAGACGAAAACAAAAATCCCTTGGCTGACCCGACAAAGCAAACCCTGAAGGAGGCAGAAAGAACATACTTGTATATCAAGAATGATTCTTCTCAAGAACTCAGCGTTGCCGTACTTGATTTCCAGTCAAATTGGGCGATCGATCGACTCGATATTTTTGGAGACGGTGCAGAGTTTGCCACATTCAGTCCCGGAGCCGAAGAGTTAATCCCCATAAAGTTCAGTCTTCCCAATGGATACAAAGAGGGTCAAGAAATTTTGAAGGTCTTTGCTGTTGCCAACAACTCGGCTAAGTTTAACTGGCTCAAATTACCGCCTCTCGACGCACCGATTGAACCTAAATCAGCAGCAGAAAAAGGAGAACAAGAAGAAGCAATAAGAAACAGCAGCAACCCACTCGATAAACTCATCGCAGCCATTAGCGCTGACGTTGACGAGGCACCTCCTGTGCGTGCAGCACAAGTTGACGATCCCAACCGAGGTTGGACGACAAAATCGGTGACATTGACCGTGACAACGTAAGCAGAATCAGGGGGCGATCGCCCCCCGATCCGGCATTTGTAAAACCCTTTTTAGTTTCAGAATGGGAGGCGTAAAATGAGCGAGTTTGAGTTCTTACAGCACGGTGTTGACTGCTTTAACCAAAAAAACTATGAGGAAGCGATCGAGGCATTCGATCGGGTGCTACAAATTAATCCCAACTTAGCTGAAGCTTATTATCTGCGAGGGCTTGCCCGCAGCCAACTGGGCGATACTCGGGGAGCCATTGGAGATTACGATCTAGCATTACAAATTAATCCCGAATGGGTGGATGTTTACAGGAGTCGAGCCTCCGCTCATACAGCCTTTGGAAATCAGCAAGGTGCTGTTGAGGACTACACTCAGGTGTTGCGGATTAATCCCTTAGAGATTGAAGCTTACATTAATCGGAGTCTTGCCCGAACTCGACTGGGAGATAACCGAGAAGCAATTGAGGACTGTACCAAAGCAATACGCCTCAATCCCAACTATGCTGAAGCTTACGTCAACCGAGGTCTGGCTCGCTCTAATCTCAGAAACCTTAAAGGCGCTCTTGAGGACTGGACACAAGCGCTGGCCATTGCTCCCGATGACGCTCAAGCTTACTCTAACCGATGCTTTGTTCGCGCAGAACTTGGAGAGCCTCAAGGCGCTTTGGAAGACTGCAACCGAGCTTTGCAGATTAATCCTGAGTTTGACCAAGCTTACACTAATCGGGGTTTTGTCCGATCGCAAGTTGGAGATTACCAAGGTGCCTTAGAAGACTGCCAACAGTCACTGCAACTTAATCCCAATGAGCCGGAAACCTATTACCATCGAGCCACTGCACGTTATTACTCAGGCAACCGTCAGGGCGCTATTGAGGATTCTCAAAAAGCGGCTGATTTATATGTACAACAAGGCAGGACAGATGATTACCATTACCAAGCTGCACTAGACAATATCAAACAGCTTGAACTCGGTGCTACCTTAATGCCTCCTACAGTGTCTGTTGCTGATGAAACTCAAGTTGTTGATGTCTCAATTAACTCTCGTCAAGCTGAGGCTGATTCTCTGTTGCGGCAAGGTCTTGAACAGAGCCAGACTAATCAGCTTGATGCTGCTTTGGCGTCCTATCGACAAGCTTTGACCATCTATCGAGAGGTAGAGGATACCTGGGGGGTAAATCTTGCCATCCTAGCTTTACAAAATTTAGGAAATATGTATCGCGATCGAGGTCAAGAACAATATGAGAATAGAGAATTTGAAGCATCTTTAAACTCTTATCAACAAGCCCTGAGCATTTATCGAATCAGTGGCGATCGTGCTGGAGAATGCAACGTTCTCTACAATTTGGGAATAGCTTATGATATTTTCAACAGATACGAAAAGGCGATTGAATATTTTCAGCAGAGTTTAGATCTAGCACGGGAAATTGGCGATCGTTCTTTTCAGGGGCGTATTCTTGGAAGTCTTGGTATCTCCCTAGGTAGAAGAGATAGCAAAACTAGCGATGATTCTCAAAAAATAATTGATTGCCATCAGGAAAGTTTGAGAATTGCCCTAGAAATTAGTGATTTGCGCGGTCAATCGTTAGCTTTAGAAAATATAGGAAATTTCTGGGCGCTGCAAGAAGACTACAACAGTGCAATTGATTACTATCAGCAGAGTTTAGCTAAAGCCCAGGAAATCGGCGACGCCTACGGAGAAATGTTTGCTGTGGGAAATATAGGGGCTGTTTATCTATATCAAGAAAATTACAACCAGGCTATTGAATACTTCCAGCAGGGGTTGAAGATTGCGAAGGAATACAAAGAATGGCAGTCAGAAGCCATCAATCTGGAAAGATTAGGATTGGCTTTTTTCAAAGCTAAAAATTTAAGAGAAGCAGAAAGTTACCTAAACCAGGCTATTGAAGTTTATGAAACAACCTGGGCAGGCAATGGCAACAACGATCGAGAAAAAACATCAATGTTGGATATGCAACTGATGGCTTATCTTGTTATGCAAGAAGTATTAATTGAGCAGCAAAGATTTGAAGATGCTTTAGAAATTTCAGACCGCGGTCGTGCTAGAGCAATTGCCGAGCTATTAGAAAGACAGTTATCTTCAAGCCAACCAAAGCTATCACCAAAATTTCATCTAACAATTGAAGGGATTAAAAATGTAGCAAAATCTCAGAAGTCCACCCTCGTAGAATACACAATTATTAATGATTATGATGGCACAACAGAAGCAAAACTGGGGCAGTCAAAACTGTTTATTTGGGTGATTAAACCCACAGGTGAGATCGATTTTCGATCGGTTGACCTCAAACCCTTGTTACAAGGACGTATTACCTCTTTGGAAAAACTGGTTAGCAATTATCGCGGCTCGATTGGTGCTAGGGGGCTGAACCGCAAGGCTGTAGTGGACAAGGAAGAAACAGTCCCTGCTGACCCGGTTGAGCGATCGCAGGAACTTTATCGGATTCTGATCGAAGATATCGCTGACCTTTTACCAACCAATGTGGATGAGCGCGTCATCTTTATTCCCCAAGGTTCACTATTCCTAGTTCCCTTCCCAGCTCTCAAAAATGAGTCAGGTAAGTATCTAATTGAGCAACACACTATCCTCACAGCTACTTCAATCAAAGTTCTGGAACTCACTCACGAACAGCAGGAACGAGTCCAAGCGGTAGGTATGGAAGATATGCTGGTAGTTGGCAATCCTACCATGCCGTCTATTTCATTTGAATTTGGGCAAAAACCTGAAAAGTTAGACTCTCTTCCTGGTGCTGAAAAGGAAGCTCTAGACATAGCTTCTCTATTGCACGCTCAGGCATTAATAGGCAACGCAGCTACTAAAGTTGCTGTGGTCAAACGAATGCCATCTTCACGGATTATTCACCTAGCAACCCACGGCTTGCTCGAAGACTTCAGGAAACAGGAGGTGCCTGGAGCGATCGTCCTAGCACCATCAGCAACAGATGACGGTTTGCTAACAGCAGCAGAAATTTTGGAATTCAAACTCAATGCTGAGTTAGTCGTTCTGAGTGCTTGTGACACCGGACAAGGAAGATTAACTGGGGATGGTGCGATCGGGCTGTCACGCTCCTTGATTGCGGCAGGCGTTCCCAGCGTGATTGTGTCCCTGTGGTCAGTACCAGATGCTTCCACCGCCTTGTTAATGGTGGAGTTTTATCAAAATCTCGATCGCAACTCAGACAAAGCTCAGGCGTTGCGGCAAGCGATGCTGACCATAATCAAAGAATATCCCAATCCAATCAACTGGGCTGCCTTTACCCTAATTGGTGAAGCGAACAGTGCTTTCAGCTTTGCAACTACAGGCAAGTTGGTGGGAGTATCTCAGTAACGAGAATATTGCTGAGTATCCTTTGCCTGCAAGGCTGATGAGTGAAAACCAGTCAATATAGCTTAACCAAGGCAGAGCTACAGAGCGGAAATCTCAATCATTCTTTAGAAAAGTGCGATCGGCCGTCAAACTGCTGCTCAGTATGTAGGATGCGGCATTTTCTGCTAAATCAAACAGTATTAGTAGGGTGCGTCAGCTAGAGTTTTTTCTGCATTAAATTGATAATTTAAAAACTGACGCACCTACAACTAATATTTGGCATCATTCCCAACAAACCGGTAGGGGCCCGTGAGCCAATAATCCCAAACAGTACAAACAGATTAAATAAACCCGCGCCCACCCACCAGCCAACCCTTTGCTGACAATATAAACCTGGAATAATGGCGAAATAGGAGGCAGCACCCTACAGAAACAATGTTTTGGCTATGGCAATTTTATGCCAAATCAAACAGCAAAAATTCCGCATCTTCCGCCGCTTCAATCGCCAACTCATCCTCGCCGCTAACCGCCGCACCGTCCCCTTTTTCTAAAGTCAAACCGTTGAGCGAAACAGCGCCGCGAGCAACTTGCACCCAAGCATGGCGATTTGGCTGCAAAACATGAGCAACCCGCGAGTTTTTATCCAAAACCGCCGCATACAAATCGACATCTTGATGCACTTTCACCGCACCATCTCTGGCATCTCGCGCCGCCACTAAGCGCAGTTTTCCGCGCCTTTCTGCTAGGGGAAACTCCCGCTGCTCGTAACTCGGCGGCAAGCCATTTGTATCTGGTAACAGCCAGATTTGCAGTAAATGAACAGGCTCTGTTTGCGAGTGATTGAACTCGCTGTGCTGGATGCCCGTACCTGCACTCATCCGCTGCACTTCACCGGGTTTTATCGCTGCACCGGTTCCCAAACTGTCTTTGTGTTCTAACGCTCCTTCCAGCACATAGGTAATGATTTCCATGTCGCTGTGCCCGTGAGTGCCGAAACCTTTTCCGGGGCTAATGACATCCTCGTTGATTACCCGCAACGAGCGAAAATTCATAAAATTGCGATCGTAATAATTGGCAAAGGAAAATGTGTGGTAACTGTCCAGCCAACCATGATTAGCGTGTCCTCTTGCTTCACTTTTTCTGACTGTAATCATTTTCTCAATCCTCCTTCGATTTGAGATTTTAGATTTGGGAATGACTTCGGGTGTTTCTTGGATGTTTCTACTTTAAACCGAGTCAAGCTATTATGGGAAGTACGCACTTAAAAGTGCGGTAGTTACCAAAAAGATACTATGCAAGTTAAAGAAGGAAGTATTGAGAGAGCAAATTGCCCGGTAGAAAGGACTTTAGAGGTGATTGGCGGGCGCTGGAAAGTCTTGATTCTGCGGGAGCTTTTTCAAGGAGTGAAGCGTTTTAACGAGCTGCAACGAGCTGTCAACGGCATTACTCAGAAGATGCTGACGCAGCAATTGCGGGAGATGGAGTCAGACGGGATTGTGCACCGGGAAATTTACCTGCAAGTTCCGCCGAAAGTTGAATATTCGCTCACGCCTTTGGGCGAAAGTCTCAAACCGATTATTGATACTATGCACGAATGGGGAATTAAGCATATTAACTATAGTTAAGTTTATTCTAGTCTAGCTAATTCCCAATTTGCGATCGCCGCCGATTATATCATAAAATAACCCTTATAAAGTTAGTAGTGAGGGCTTTAGTCCTCTTCCAACCAGAGAGGACTGAAGTCCGAACGATCGAACCTGTCAGGGCGATACTTTTTTCCGTCTTCCGACTGATGGCAATTTTTCCAGCTAGTCCAACAATAATAATATGAACAAAATAGAGCGTCTTGCCACCCTCAACCGCATCCGCAAACTCAGCCGCCTGATGGATACCGCCATTGGCATCCCCGGCACTAAATTTCGCATTGGTTTAGATCCGATTATCGGTTTAGTTCCGGGTGCTGGGGATATAGTAGATACCGCATTTTCTGCCTACCTAATTTACTTAGCAACTCAATTCAACATTCCCCAAAAAACCCTCGGGAAAATGATTTACAATATCGGTCTAGAAGCCGTTATCGGCTCAGTGCCTTTAGTCGGAGATATCTTTGATGCTTTTTATAAGTCAAACATGAGAAATCTGGCGCTTTTGGAAGAGCACCTCGAAGCAGAGGAACCGGAATTAGCCGCAGTTGCAGAACCTGTCCATGAATCGATTAAACTGTAGGGGCGGGTTTTACAAACAATAATTGCCAATAACAAACAATCTCTCAAACCCGCCCCCACCAAACGAAAAATCACAATGTACATTTTCCGCATTCGATGTAAATTTAATGTTGATGTGGGTTATCTGTTGTGGGGGGGCGGGTTTATCTAGATTGTTGGTACTCGTTAGATATTATTCGTAAAACCCGCCCCTACAAAATAATCACTGATGGCGTTTAACAGCTTCCACAAAAGCATTAACATCTTCTTCTCTAGTATTGAAAGCAGTTACCAGTCTGACAGTACATTTATCCCACCGATAAAACTGGAATCCTTCAGCTAAAACCGCTGCAACTACAGATTCGGGAAGCTGCATAAAAATTTCATTAGCTTCGACTGGATGACAAAAATTTACTTTTTTAATGCCAGACAACCCCTGCACCAAATTAGCTGCCATCTTATTGGCGTGAGTCGCATTTTTTAGCCACAAATCATCGGTAATGTACGCTTCCAACTGCGCCGACAAAAACCGCATCTTCGAGAACAGATGCCCGCTGCGTTTGCGGTAAAATGGGAAAGTCTTTGCTAATTCTTGATTAAAAAATACCACAGCTTCCGCAGCCATCGCGCCGTTTTTTGTCGCTCCAAACGAGAGTATATCGACACCTGCGCGCCAAGTGATATCGGCAGGAGTACAGCCCAAACTGGCAACAGCATTGGCAAAGCGAGCTCCATCCATGTGCAGGTGCAAATTGTGGCTGCGAACAACCTCCGAAATGTGCGCTATTTCCGCTGGATTGTAGACTGTGCCGGCTTCTGTGGCTTGTGTGATGCTGACGGCGGCGGGCTGTACGTGGTGGACGACTCCTGCACCAGCGCGATCGACTATTTCACCTAAAGTCTCTGCCTTTATTTTAGCATGATTTCCTGTTACTGTGACCAACTTTGCACCGCCCGTAAAAAACTCCGGCGCGCCGCATTCATCCAGATTAATATGAGATTGGGCGTGACAGTAAACAGCCCCGTAAGGAGGAGTCACAACCGCAAGGGCTAGAGCATTAGCAGCAGAACCGGTTGCTACAGGAAAAACAGTCACCGATGTCTCGAACAAATCCGAGAATTTAACTTGCAAACGCTGCGTATATTCATCATCTCCGTAAGACATCGCAGCACCGCAATTAGCCGCTGCAATCGCTGCCATAATTTCCGGCGAAACCCCGGTTGCATTGTCGCTACAAAAATTCATTTGAATAATCGGTAAACAGAATCTATAATATAACTCAACAGTCAAAACTCAACCGTCAAGCATTAAACCAAGAGGAACTATGGCAGAGTACCGCCAAATAGAATACCGCATCGGCAAAGACGGCAAAATTACCGAAACCGTCCTCAACGCCACCGGTTCGAGTTGCACCGAAACCACCGCCGGAGTTGAAAAAGCCCTGGGAAAAGTAGAATCTCAAGAGTTGCTGCCAGAATACTACGAAGGGGAAGAAAATTTGACCGCCGAACAAACGCAGACTTTAAAACAAGTTTAGAAAAATTAACAATGTTCTATCTCCTCGATGCAATAGTTGATGTAACAACAGTGCCTGCCTTCAGCATCGCGCTAGCTGTCGGGGGCATTTTTCTAATTGTAGTCTACGCTTATGCTGCATCGGAGGCCGGAGATGCGATCGACTTTAAGTACGATACAATTCTGCGGGAACGCATGAATCAGCTAAATATCGTCGATTGGCAAGACTTAGGCGAAAAAGCAGGCTTAAGTCGCTTCGGGGTGCGCTTAGTACGGCAGGGAGACGTGGGAAAACTCACAGTAGACCAACTGCGGCGGCTGGCAACTGTGCTAAATTTGAATTTCCAAGAATTCGATCGCACTCTTAGCGCGCTGCCCGTATCGGCTACAATCACAACTAATCCCAGCGAAATCGAAGAATTGAGACAGCAGTGTTTCCGGCTGCGCGACGAATTGCAGCAGCAAAAAACTCAACTAACTGCCGATTTTCGCCGCGCCACCTTTGAACAGTTGCAAACTTTGTTAACCAACTATCCCGCCGCCCGCAAAATGGCCGAAGCCAAGCCGAATATGCCAGCCAAAAATCTCTCGGCTTTGTTTACTCCCCTAGAAAATCTCTTGTCAAGTTGGGATTTTGAAACAATCGGTTCAGCTTGGGAACAAGTTGCTTACACTCCGCAGTTGCACCAGCCGGATGTTGAAGATATAACAGAAGGAGAGTTAGTTTACGTGAGATTTGTGGGCTATCGAGATGGAGAGCAAATTCTTGCTCCTGCTAAAGTTAGCCGCACCCTCCCACCGGGAATAACAAATTAAATTTAAAATCTAAAATTGACATGGTTGCAATCGCAATTGACTTCGGCACCAGCAACACGGTGGTCTGCATTCTCAACCCGGACACGCAAACACCCGAAACTTTGAGATTGGGCGAAATGTCCCGGATTTTCCAAACCAAGAAATCGAGCCCAGATGTCAGAGAAATACCTGTGGTGCCGACTTTGGTGTTTGTGAAAAAAGCGGGGGATTTGGTATTGGGAGAAAAAGTGCGATCGCAGCGTTTAGGACAGTCCCAGCCGGAGCGCTTTTTTAAAGCTTTTAAACGCGACTTGGCTGCCGATTTTCAGCCCCCTGCACGCAATATCGACGGTGAAACTTACACACCCGAATCAGTAGCCGAACAATTTATCAGAACTATATGGAAACAATTATATCGGCAAAATATACAACCAGACAAAGTAATTTTTACAGTCCCAGTCGGAGCATTTGAGCGATATCTAGATTGGTTTCGCGACTTAGCAGAATCTCTCGGAGTTGAGGAAGTTCAGCTAATAGATGAATCCACCGCCGCCGCCCTGGGATATGCAGTGAAACGCCCCGGTTCTGTAGTTTTAGTAGTGGATTTTGGCGGCGGGACTTTAGATTTAAGTTTAGTTCGCACTGCTGTAACCCCCCCCTTCCCCCCCCTTGGTAAGGGGGGGAGCGAGATTTCTCCTCCCCTTGGTAAGGGGGGGCTGGGGGGGGTGCGCGCCGAAGTGTTGGCAAAATCCGATGCTTATGTCGGCGGCGAAGATATTGACATCTGGATTGTTGAAGATTATTTGCGACAAATTGGTTCGTCGCGGGCAGAAGTCGGCGGCGTGGGCTGGCAAAATTTATTAGAAATAGCGGAAAAGTTAAAAATTCAACTTTCTCAAGTTAATGAGGCGAAAGAAAGTTGGTTTGACGATGAAAATTTTATGTCTTACGACTTGCAGCTAAACCGAGATAAACTTGAAGAAATTCTGGAATCTCGGCAGTTGTTAGAACAGTTGCGGGAAGCTTTAGATGAAGTGCTGAGCATTGCGCTGGGAAAAGGTATCGGCAAAGCAGATATCGAACAGGTTTTGCTGGTAGGAGGAACTTCTCTGATTCCGGCTGTGTCTAATTTAGTTGTTTCGTATTTCGGGCGGCAAAAAGTCAAAACTGACAAGCCTTTTGAAGCTGTGGCGCACGGTGCTTTGGCGCTGACACAATTGGCGAGTGTTGACGATTATTTGCGTCACAGCTACGCAATTCGCCTCTGGGAACCTTACGCTAAAGCTTATGCTTATTCGCCGATTTTTAGCAAGGAAATGAAGTATCCTTGTGAAAGTTCCGATGAGTTGACGCTGCAAGTGGCAATTGAAGGACAAAGGGAAATTCGGTTGGATATTGGGGAAGTTGCAGAGGTGTCGCAAGCGGAGGTTGTTTTTAACGAAAAAGGGCAAATGACGAGCAGTTTGCTCAACAAACACAGCGATTTTCGCTCTTTGGAAAGCCACCATCAGGAGGTTTGTGTGGCGCATTTGAATCCGCCTGGGGTGTTGGGGATCGATCGGGTTTCGGTGAGTTTTGAGGTGGACCAGAGGCGGGTTTTGTTGGCTACGGTGCGGGATTTGGTGACTGGTAAGGTTTTGGTGGAGAAAGGGGCGATCGCTAAACTGCAATAATGATACAATAGAATACAGAAGGCTTTCACAAATGGCATACAGCGATTTTACTACGATTTCCAAAGTGCGATCGGCTTTCAACCTCACCGTTGATGAAAAAACGGTGTTGTTTGCTGATGTAGAGGCGATCGCACCTAGCGACTATCTCAAAACCACTTTAACAGAATACATCCCCCTTGCCACCGCGATTAATACGGAAAAAGCGCGATCGGAATTAATTATTGCACCCATATTACTAGAAGTGCGGCGCATCTTAAACTTCCAAATCGGCTTTTTTTCCGGTACAGAATTTAACGCCGATGCCAAAAGCGGACTTAACGGCTATTGCGACTATATCCTCACCGCATCCAGCGACTTGTATGAAATTCGCACACCAGTTATCACTTTAGTAGAAGCGAAAAACGAAAACATTAAAAGCGGACTCGGACAGTGCATCGCCGAAATGCTGGGAGCCCAGCTATTTAACAAGCAGCACAATGATGAAATTGAGGCGATTTACGGCTGCGTTACTACTGGGAATGCTTGGAAATTTCTTAAATTAGTAAATCAAACAGTCTTTATCGATTTGACCGACTATTATATCAAGGAAGCTGACAAAATTCTCGGAATTATCGCAAAACCTTTACGCAAAAGTTAATTCAATCAAATTTATGCCGCCATGAAAAAGCAACAAAATAAATTCAGCCACCTGACGGCAATCGAAAGAATTTACTTGTCATTTCCGGCAAGATTTTTATTAGAGCAAAACTTGCTGCAAGGTAAAGTTTTAGATTTTGGGTGCGGCTTCGGGAGCGATGTTAAATTGTTGCAGCAAAAAGGCTTTGATATTGCAGGTTACGACTCTTATTATTTTCCAGAATTCCCCCAAAATAAATTTGATACTATAATTTGCTTTTATGTTTTGAATGTCTTGTTTCCCGAAGAACAAGCGAATGTGCTGATGGAAGTGTCGCACCTCTTGAAACCGGGAGGAAAAGCGTATTTTGCAGTGAGAAGGGATATCAAAAAAGAAGGCTTTCGAGAACACTACGTACACAAAAAACCTACATATCAGTGCATTGTCAAACTTCCGTTTAAGTCGTCTCTTTTAAATGAGTCTTGCGAAATATACGAATACGTGCATTACAACCATCAAAGAAATTCAACTAATAACTGCATATTTTGCAATCCGCACAAAAATCTAACTTTGCTAACTGAATCAGCAACAGCTTATGCAATGTTTGACGGTTATCCCGCCAGCAAAGGTCATGTTTTAATTATCCCGAAGCGTCACACAGCCAATTATTTTGAACTCCCGTTTAGGGAACAATCGGCTTGCTGGTTTATGGCTAATAAGGTGCAAGAGATGTTAATTAAAGAGTTTCAGCCTGATGGTTTTAATGTGGGTATCAATATTAATAAAGATGCGGGCCAAAGTCGCAGTCACGCTGCGATTCATGTTATCCCCCGCTACAAGGGCGATGCGGCTGGGAATAAAGGCGGAATTAGATGTGTTATTCCTCAAGTTAAAAATAAAACTTAGGAATTTGTGAAAGGATTTTTTTTAGCGCCGAGGCGCAGAGAAGGCAGAGAGAAATTGATAATTATTGTAAGGATGGTTATACAGGAATTACGCGCTGCGACTAAAGAAACCGGGTTTTTTATGGATTCTAGGGCTGGGACGAAGGATTTTTGTGTAAAAACCCGGTTTCTCGATACCCGTGGGTAATTTTTGTAAGGATTTTTATATTTGAGCAAAGGGCGAGCAAAATAGAGTTAAAATGTGTTTGCCAAGTCTCAAACTACACATTAGCAGCAATTTGGTGTTCTGTTTATGTCTAAGCGCAAAAAGCAAGAATGGCTCAAGGAAACTCTAGAGCTCAAAGAAGACCACAATTGGAAATCTAAGCCTGGAACTCGCATCTTTGTCGCAGGAAGAGGTGCAGTCCGCTTTGATGTGCCGCAAGATTGGCATTTTGAACCGGATACTAAGTCGTTCCGGTTTACGGATAAAAAGCCGCCGGATGATGATTGTTGTTTGGAGGTTTCGTTTAATTTGTTACCTCCTAACAATTGGGCTGATTTTCCGCTGGTGCCGCTATTGCAGAAGATTGTTGAAGATGATACCAGAAATCCGATCGATCCTGGGGATATTATCCAATTGAAGCGGCAAACTGCTCGGGTTGTTTGGACCGAATTTAAGTTTATCGACCCTCCCGAACAGCGGGAAGCTTATTCGAGAATCTGTATCGGATTGGGTTCTAATGTTCAGTGTTTGATTACTTTTGACTATTGGGTTGATGATGCTGAACGTTTGACTCCTGTCTGGGATACGGTGATGGACTCGCTGGTTTTGGGTTTGTTTATTAGTGACCCTCGAACGGGTTTTGCACGTCCAGATTAGGTTTGGGGAGATTTTCAGTAAGTAATTTTACTGAGTGTTGAATTGGTAAGCCATCGGCCAGTAAAGTTAGAACCTGGACTAAACTTTACAACCGCTTTGCCATGTAAATATCGGGCTTGCCAATTCCTTTGGCGTCGGGCATCACTCCCACGATCGCATTTTGCCATAAAAATCGGATTTTGCGATCGCTACTGGGAGCTTCTGCGCGAGTTGGTTATAATCGCTAGCTTGTGAGATTTTAGTCGATCGGTTCATGCTGAAAATGCTATAATTATTAACAAGTTGTGCTTAGGGAGACTACGGAAAATGCAGATCGCACCATTTGAAGAAAAAATGTGGGAGAGTTCGCCAACAAAAACTCGCACTAAAATATCCGATCATGAAATAAACCATAAGTACGAGTTAAGAGAGAATAGAATTCTTACTGAAATCAACCGTGAAAAACTTCCGAGCTTTGTCCAGGCATTAAGGAATCCTGGTTATATGGAAGTGCGACCATTTTACCAAAGAAGGGCGCGTTGGACTACCAAGATGCAATCCAAACTAATCGAATCATTTCTCATCAATATTCCTGTTCCATCAATAATCTTATACGAAAAAGATTACAATTCTTATGAGGTGATGGATGGTCAACAGAGAATTACTGCGATTCAGGATTTTTATGAAAACAAGCTTTCATTAACAGGGCTTGAACTTTGGTCTGAATTAAATGGACGTACCTACAATCAACTTCCTCAAAAAATTAGAGCTGGTATCGACCGTCGTTCTATATCATCTACGGTAATTATTGCAGAATCAACCTCAGATCCTGAAGAGGCTCTATTCTTAAAACAAAAAACATTCGAGCGCCTTAACACAGGAGGTGTAGATTTAAGTCAACAGGAAGTGCGAAACTGTTTGTATTATGGAAAGTTCAATGAACTGTTGCTAAAATTATCGCGCCATCCCATATTTGCAGAAGCTTGGGGAATTCCGACAGAGGATGACAGCGCCGAATTGGAAAAAAATACCCTTTATAAAAAAATGGAAGATGCTGAGTTAGTTCTGCGTTTTTTTGCTCTCAGAAATGTTGATAATTTCCAACGGGGAATGGAAGGATTCTTAGACTTGTACATGATGAGGAGTTTAAAATTTGACGAAGAAAATATCAAGGATCTGGAATATATTTTTCTGAAAACTATTACAATAGCTCGCCTGATTTACGGAGAGCATTTATTCAAGCCATTTGACGATAAAACTCAAACTTGGTCTAACAAAACTTATAAAGCATATTATGATGCAATCATGGTTGGTTTTAGCAGGTATTTGCAACATGAAAAAAGATTGATTGCTCTCAAAGACAGAATTATTGAAGAGACAAAGAACCTCTTTAACAAGCCGGAATCTCGTCTGCTGACAGGAGGTGGAAAAACCAAGGCAGAGATTCAGGAGCGAATCAGGATATTTGACGAAATGCTTTCGCAAGTTATTGGAGAGTAACTTGCGATGTTTGAGGAGCTTCTCAAGACAGTCTGTCTTAAAATTTCCACTGTCCGTTCGATGATAAAGATTAATGATCGACTTAGAAAAATCGTATTTCAAGACAGTTCAGATATAAAACAGTTGAAAGAAAATCCTGAGTTTGCCGCATTAATAGAAGTAATCTCTAGCAAACAAGAATGGCGAATTTACGATCGCTGTGCGGTAGTAACCCGATTGTATGCTATTTACGAGCGCTTCGTTGAGGATTTAATTTCGGATTGGCTGCGACTCATGCCGGATCTGGTTCCACGTTATTTAGACTTGGGAGAAAAAATCCAAAATACCCATCGAGAGGGTATAGGGCGTTTATTGATTGACATCAAAAAGAATAAGTTTCAACACCTTTCTGTTAAGCAAGTAGTTCAAGGATTATCCTGTGGAATTACTGATAGTGGGAAATACGAGCTACTTCCTGATGCTTTTTTATTGCACGAGCAAAATTTACGGAAGGAAGTGCTAGAAACAGTTTTGAAAAATGCTGGAATTGATGACGCATGGAAATGGGTAATTAACCACAAAGAAATTAAATATTTTGTAAAGGAAGTTCGCGGCAGTCAAAACACGGCCGAAGGACAACTCAAACAACTGGTTGACTATCGGAATGAAGCCGCACACGGCTCTACAGATAAGATTTTTCTGGGAACTCAAGAACTGTTGGAATTAAGTTATTTTGTGGAGTCTTTATGTAAATCTCTTGCCGATTTAGTTACCTACAATATAATTTTACTCCAGACTAAGCAAGAAGTAGTAAGGGAAATTGGAAAAATTACTGAGTGGTTCAAAAAGCCACAAGCGGGAGTAGCGAAAGTTAAGGATGTTACATTGACTGTAGGAGAAGGAGTTTTTCTGGTTTTAGTTAACGATGAATTGTCGTACTGCTACTCTGCTATAATTGATAGCATTCAGCTTGATTGTATTTCTCACGATCGCGTAGAAATAACTTCGGAATCAGAAGTAGGATTAAAGTTCGATCGCGATGCCAGAGTTGGTTTGATTATTTATGTGACTACATCCGATCGAGCTGACTGAATATTTCGTAGCTGCGAAGCCCGATCGCCAATTCCCGCAAAACACTAACACAAATACACTACAATTATCCCACGCTCCCGCATCAACCCACCTGCTAACCCCATGCTTTGCGATTACCTGGTACAAATCCTCACCGCCCGCGTCTACGATGTGGCCCAAGAAACACCCCTAGAAGTCGCCCCCAATCTATCAGCGCGGCTCAACAATAAACTGCTGCTGAAGCGAGAAGATATGCAGTCTGTCTTTTCCTTCAAACTGCGGGGCGCGTACAACAAAATGGCGCAACTGTCGCCGGATTTGCTAGCACAAGGTGTCATCGCAGCTTCCGCCGGCAACCACGCCCAAGGAGTCGCCCTCGCTGCGGGCCACCTGCGAACTCGCGCGATTATCGTCATGCCCGTAACAACGCCGCAGGTGAAGGTTAATGCGGTGATAGCGCGCGGTGGAGAGGTGGTTTTGCACGGGGATACTTACGATGATGCCTACGCCTTTGCGCGCCAATTAGAGGCAGAAAAAGGTTTGACTTTTATTCATCCTTTTGATGACCCGCACGTAATTGCGGGACAGGGTACGATCGGCATGGAAATTCTGCGGCAACATCAAAAACCCATTCACGCGATTTTTATCGCAATTGGCGGCGGTGGATTGATTTCGGGAATTGCAGCTTATATTAAGCGGTTGCGCCCGGAAATTAAGATTATTGGCGTCGAACCTGTCGATTCCGATGCGATGAATCAATCGCTGAAAGCGGGTAAACGGGTGCGTTTGTCGCAGGTGGGTTTATTTGCTGACGGCGTTGCGGTGCGGGAAGTTGGGGAGGAAACTTTTCGATTGTGTCAGGAGTATGTGGATGAGATTATTTTGGTGGATACGGATGATGTTTGCGCGGCGATTAAGGATGTTTTTGAGGATACGCGATCGATCTTAGAACCGGCCGGCGCATTGGCGATCGCAGGTGCGAAAGCTTACACCGAACGCGAACAAATCGCAGGAGAAACATTAATTGCTGTGGCTTGCGGCGCGAACATGAATTTCGATCGCCTGCGCTTCGTAGCAGAAAGGGCAGAGTTTGGCGAACGCCGCGAAGCGATTTTTGCAGTCACAATTCCCGAACAGCCGGGAAGTCTCCGCAAGTTTTGCGAATGTTTGGGCAAGCGCAACTTGACTGAATTTAGCTATCGAATTGCTGATGAAAAAGCCGCCCATATTTTTATCGGCGTGCAAATTCAAAACCGCGCTGATGCGGTTAAAATAGCGGCAAGTTTTGAAGATTGCGGCTTCAAAACTTTGGATTTAACTGATGATGAATTAACGAAATTGCACTTGCGGCACATGGTGGGCGGCCGTTCTCTTCTGGCAAATCACGAACTGTTTTACCGTTTTGAATTTCCCGAACGTCCGGGTGCGTTGATGAAGTTTGTGGGTTCCATGAGTCCTAACTGGAATATCAGCGTTTTTCACTATCGGAATAACGGGGCTGATTACGGGCGAATTGTGGTGGGGATACAGGTGCCGCCGGATGAGATGCAGGAGTGGCAGGCTTTTTTGGATACGCTGGGCTATCAGTATGGGGATGAGAGTCAGAATCCGGCGTATAAGTTGTTTTTGGCGTAGGTTTTTGGGATTAGTCCTGGACGCATTAAGCCCAAAGAAACCGGGTTTTTTACCCTGAGCTACGGGCTGCGACGAAGGATTTTCGTAAAAAAATTTGGTGTCACAATCTCTGCGATTGCTTAACTTCACTTCGTTTCGCTCGCAATGACTACTTATATATTTTCCCGCGCCATCTACTTATACCAATTTTAAAAAAGAATGCAACAGTATTCTTGTTCCCCCCGCAATACAGCGGGGGGGCTAGGGGGGGTCGAAGAGTGTTGCACGATTTTAGAAAAATGGTATTACACATCCATACCAAAGAAACCGGGTTTTTTACTGGATTCAAGGCTTTGATACATTATTTTCGTCCATCAAACCCGGTTTCCGATCGAATTCGTGCGATCGCAAATTAAATCTCCAATGCCCCAATCGAAAATTGTATAGCTTGGTGGCTAGCGCAATTCGACTTCTCGCTTGACTTCTGCTAAAACCCGATCGCCCCGCGTCAACCGATATTCGGCGCGCCACACTCCGGGAGTCAGAGGAGAATTTGTACTGCTTTTTTTGCCGATATAACCCAACCAAGTCCGGCTGGGGGCTGGAATTTCCTTGCTGGCGTTGGCGATGGTTGCGCCGCTGGGTGCAAATAATTTGTATTGTTCGCGATCGCCCTTGAGGACTCCGTAACTCTGCACCCAAAACAGTAAAACCGGGCTATTTACAGGTAATTTAGTCTCAGAAAATTGTCCCGCCCAGACAGTGTTCTCATCCGGTGGCTTGGGGGCAAAACCGGCGCGAATTAAACCTGTGGAAATATAGTCGATCGGCTTATCCCAAATTGGATTGCGGGCGGTGTTGCAGCCTAACTTCGCATCGGGCCCGACAAACGGATCTACGGGCTTACCTTGGTACCGAAAAGTGACGTGTACGTGGGGGAAAGAGGCCTCGCCAGAGTTTCCTACCATACCCAAAACTGTGCCTTTTTCTACCTGCATTCCCGGCTTCACAACCACGCTGTTTTGGCGGAGGTGGCAGTAGTACGATTCCCAGCCCCCACCGTGCTCGATCGCTATGGCGTTACCGCATCCAATGGCTGTGACGTTGGCTTTCTCTGTCTCGTTTTGCAAACGCCGATCGACTACACCATCTCGCACTCGCAAAACTTTGCCCGCAGCGGAGGCGATAACTGGGACTCCTTTTGCCATTGCTTTGGCGTCGGGAATGGCGAAATCTGTGCCGTCGTGGCCGTCGTAGGTTTGCCGCCCGCAGCCGAAATCGACGGCGCCCGGGCCTGGATCGCGATCGAAATAGTGCATTACAAAACAGTCTTTTCCTAGGGTACAGGCGAGCGGCTGACCGAATTTCGGGCTGTTGGGCTGTTGGGCGACTGCTGAGGAGACGAGGCGTTGGGCGATCGAGTTTGCTTCGGCGATCGGCGCATTAACTCCGGTGTTCTTAGCACAACTACAAATACTTGTCAACCCCACGGTCAACAAAATTGCAGAAATCTGTTTTTTTGATAGTAAAATCATTCGTCGGTGGGATGTAAAAGCTGAGGTGGGTAGTGAAAAATCAATTAATCATTCAAAATATAGTTGCTCAGGAATCTAGACGATCGCTCGGGCGTTTTCGTTTCCTAGATTTGTTTTCAGTTGACCTGTGACAGTTGACCTGTGACAGTTGACCTGTGAGGGCACTTGACAAAACAAGGAAGAGGATTGGAGTAATGAATCGTCTGATTTTAATTTCTCGCGAAAAAGCTTGGGGCTTTAAACCAATTCTTTCTGGTAACTAGAAGGAAGAAGGAAGAAGGAAAAAGAGATACACAGCAAGCCTTTTAGCGATCTGGATTTGACGCTTAATTAGGTGAATTTACTTATTATTCCCGGTTTTTGGTTTTAAATTCTTAATTAGTTAAAAAATGCTCTCTAAAATTCGATCGCTGATTTCTCTAATTCGGCTTGGCGGCCTGGTTGTTGCTGCTTTGGCGATGTGGGCCTTTGCCACCATTGCCCACGAGGTTTTGGACTCGGAAACTGACGCTTTCGATAAATCTATTTTACTATATCTCAGGAGCCTGCACGATCCGGTGCGCGATCGCATCATGCTCGCCTTGACATTTTTGGGGGAGCCAAATTTGCTGCTAATAGTGAGCGTGAGTTTGGGTATTATGTTGTGGGTGCGCCAACATCGCTCCGAAGCCGCAACGATTGCAATTACCGGCGCTGGGGCGATCGGTTTAAATATACTCTTAAAACAACTGTTTGCGCGCGATCGACCTCAACTTTGGGAGCGCGCGGTTGAGGTAAAATTTTACAGTTTCCCTAGCGGGCACGCGATGATTTCAATGGTTGTTTACGGTTTGCTAGGATATTTATTGGGTTCCCGTTTTCCCAAGCAGCGCTGGTGGATTTACAGCTTGACAGTTGTATTAATTGCTGCTATTGGTTTGAGCCGGCTTTATCTCGGAGTTCACTGGCCTACCGATGTTATTGCTGGTTATATTGCGGGTTTTGTGTGGCTGCTTGCTTGCATTTTCAGTTTGGAAGTATGGAAGCAGTTTCAGGATTCTCGTGCTGTTCCTGAAGAGAATTTTTTGTCGCCTGACTCCCATAATTTAACCGATAAATAACAAGAAACAAGGTTCGAGCGTTCGGAATGCAAGTCCTTCATGAATGCGGAAGGGAGTCCTCACTACAAACTATTAAGAACAATTTGCTTTTGGGTAAAACACATGGCAATTCCTTTTTCGTAGTAAGCCGCCTCGTTAATAAAAATTGGATATACCGTCGATTTACCTTCATACAAGACCGACTCGCCGTCAAAGGTCAAAAACATCGGATCGCCGGGATTCAGCGCTTCATAATCTCTGGATTGTAGCTGAGGATGAATCATTGCCTGAATTTCTCCCTTTTCGTTTCTGGGATAGTCGATCGCCCGAATGCTTTGATAAACAGTCAGGGGATTTGTTGCAACAGGCATTGTGCCTAGATTGTAGGCTTCTACGCAGTCTAAAATTGTGCCGACAACTTGCTCGGTTTGCTGAAACAAAGACGCATCTAACACGCCTTGCGCCACTGCACCAACTTCCAGCGTACCGCCTAACTCGGAAATCGATCGCAGCAAAGGACTATCTTGATGATTGGTTGTCGAAGCGAGTAGCTTGAGGTGGGGATACAAAGATGTTAAATAAGCTGCTAGTTGCAGGTTAAATGGATGCTGGCTGGCGAGAATAAATGTTAGCCCCATGTTGGATGTGGTGCTGTGCAGATCGATAATTAAATTTTGTTGCGGGGTGTTTTTTGAGCAAATAATCTGGTATATTGCTTTCGCCCGCTGGGCTTCGTAGCTGGAGAGGTGGGGATTTTCTAAATCTTGCTGGCGAAAGCAGCGGTTGAGGTCGATATCGACGTAGCGTGTCCCGATGGAGCAGGCTTGGGGATTGGCTAGCAGGGCGATTGTTTCAAAAGTCGATCGCCCAATTAACTCTGGCGCGCGATCGAATTTCTTCACCAGGTAAACTCCTGTGAGTTCGTTTCCGTGGGTTCCTCCCACTATGGCAACACGTTTAATTTGATTCATAAACAAACAAGTTTCTATGCCAAGCGTACCATCATTTGTCATCTCTTGGTAAAACAGACCTCAGAAACCGGGTTTCTCTCTGTATTTATCGTCCCCCAACCAAAAACTCGTAGAAACCCGGTTTCTCGCCCCATGCGAAAATCTCAGAAACCGGTTTTCTCTCTGTATTTCTCCTCACCCAATCAAAAACTCATAGAAACCCGGTTTCTCGCCGCGATGCGTAAACCTCAGAAACCGGGTTTCTCTCTATATTTCTCGTCACCCAACCAAGAACTCATAGAAACCCGGTTTCTCGCCCCATCCCTAGTTTTTTGGCTTGTGCCTACGCTCTTCCATATAATGAGTATAATAGTATATAGCTAAAAGAGGAATCTTAGATATGAAATTTAATGACTATTTTGACTTTTTGGCACCGGATGATATTCGCATCAAAGGACATCGGATCGGGATTGAGACGGTACTATATGAATATCTGTATCGGGGACGCACCGCCGAAGAAATTCAGCAATTATACCCTTCTCTAACTTTGGCAGAAGTTTATGCGACTATTTTGTATTATTTGCTGAACAAAGAATCAGTAAGTCGATATTTACAAGATTGGTTAGAGTGGTCGCATCAGCAGCGAAAGATGCAAGCAGCAAATCCCCATCCTGCTGCGGAAAGATTGCGAAGATTGAAAGCCGAACGGGAAAAGCAATCTGTTATACAGGGTGCTTGAGGAATGGCGCTTAAATATTTGATGGATGAGAATGTTACACCGATTTATGCCACACAGCTTCGCCGGAAACGCCCCGATTTAGTAGTTTGGTCAGTGGGCGATATTGGTACGCCTCCGAAAAGTACGCTCGATCCAGATATTTTGGTTTGGTGTGAAGATCATAATTTTATTTTAGTGACGAACAACCGCAAGTCAATGCCAGTCCATCTAACGGATCATATGGCTGAAGGTAGGCATATTCCAGGGATTTTCATTTTGAACTCAGATTTAACTATTGGGCAAAATATTGAGGAATTAATTTTGATTGCTGATGGTTCGTTCGATGATGAATACCAAGACCAGATTGTTCATCTCCCATTGACATAAACAGGATTTATGCAGTGGTCAAAAACCCGGTTTCTCGCCCCATGCGAAAATCTCAGAAACCGGGTTTGTCTGGATATTTCTCGTCACCCAACCAAAAACTCGTAGAAACCCGGTTTCTCGCCCCAGGCGTAAATAACTGATATATGTCATTGCGAGCGTCCCCGCGAAGCAATCGCCAAGACTAAGATTGCTTCGTTCCTCTCTTCGGACACTTCTGGGGTTTCTCGCCTCGATGCGGTTTCTCGCCTCCACAATCGCGCCTAATCTTTCCCGGAACGCCCAAAGCTCTGTCAGAATAGAAACAAGATGGCGGGGAAACACACGGGGAAATAAAGGTCATGATGCCAGAGCAAGCACTGCGGCGAATTCACCGGGCCGCCAAGGAAAAATTGACCCAACTGAATTTGTCGGGGTTGGGGTTGGAGGAATTGCCGCCGGAGATTGGCAAGTGCACGCATTTGACAGTGCTTAACCTCAGAAACAATCAGATAGAAGAAATTCCCGAAGTTCTCGGCCAACTGTCGGATTTGACATGGCTTGACCTCAGTAACAATCAGATAGAAGAAATTCCCGAAGTTCTCGGCCAACTGGCGAATTTGACAGAGCTTGACCTCAGTAACAATCAGATAGCACAAATTCCCGAAGTTCTCGGCCAACTGTCGGATTTGACATGGCTTGACCTCAGTAACAATCAGATAGCAGAAATTCCCGAAGTTCTCGGCCAACTGTCGGATTTGACATGGCTTGACCTCAGTAACAATCAGATAGCAGAAATTCCC
>NZ_JAUBVK010000067.1:0-5257 GCF_036705795.1 Microcoleus sp. ARI1-B5 | reverse complement strand
GCACGCTTATGCAAACTTGCCTGCACAAGTCTGTATTTTTATTAGTTGGGTTATGTCATTAAGTTGGCACAGAAGGTTAATGCGTTCTTTCTATTTGACCTCCTATCCTATAAATCACGCAGATGAAATTATTAGGAACAACCAACTATGCCTTCTGAAATAACTTTTGGAAAAACAACTTCTTCTATAAGTCCCTACATTGAAAATGAGTTGGATGTCAAACCTATCGCGACCATCCCAACTGATATTGCATTCCAGGCAGACCTTAATAGCAAAGGTTTTGCAGATGCTCCTAGAAAATGGGCATACTGAGCTCATGTTGGAACAGTTTACACCATAAGCTATTTAGGATAAAAGCCATGAACCAAAAACTCTCTGTTAATACCAAGGGTTTGTACCACGGTTTCAATAACGTCGGGCTAAAGTCAACTAAAGTGTTGGCGATATCTTTACTTTTGACATCTACCACATTTTAGGAGATGCTAATGAATTACTCCCAATTGATGAAATTGACTTCGATAGGATTGGTCAGCATTCTGTTACTGGGAATATGGGGTCAGTCGCAAATTAGTAGAAATGAACTTTTCTCATGGCTCGTGCCTAAACAACGGGGCGATAGTGAACGGACATTTGCTAATTGGTGTCGCAAAAAGGCTTCTTTGAGTCCTGAAACTAAACATACTATTGAGGTGTTGTTGAAGAAAGCGGGAACTACTGAGTGCAAGGCAGCCGCTCAGAAACTTTCGAGTCTCACGAAACTAAAGCTCGACAAAAATCAAATCCGTGACATCAAACCGCTAGCATCTTTGACTAACCTGACTTTCCTCTCCCTCGACAACAATCAAATCAGCGACATCAAACCGCTAGCATCTTTGACTCACCTGGATTGGCTTTCCCTCGACAACAATCAAATCAAGGACATCAAACCGCTAGCATCTTTGACTAAACTGACTGTGCTCTCCCTCACCCACAATCAAATCAAGGACATCAAACCGCTAGCATCCTTGATTACATTAACTCACCTCTGGCTCGACAAAAATCAAATCCGTGACATCAAACCGCTAGAATCCTTGACTAAACTGAATTACCTCTCCCTCAACAGCAATCAGCTTGGGGATATCAAACCGCTAGAATCCTTGACTAAACTGAATTACCTCTCCCTCAACAGCAATCAGATCGGGGATATCGAACCGCTAGAATCCTTGACTAAACTGAATTACCTCTCCCTCGACAGCAATCAGATCGGGGATATCCAACCGCTAGAATCCTTGACTAAACTGAATTACCTCTCCCTCGACAGCAATCAGATCGGGGATATCCAACCGCTAGCACGCTTGACTAAACTGACTTCGCTCTCCCTCGACAACAATAAAATCAGTGACATCAAACGGCTAGCATCCTTGACTAACCTGAATTGGCTCAACCTTAACAACAATAAAATCAGTGACATCAAACCGCTAGCATCCTTGACTAACCTGACTAGGCTCAACCTTAACAACAATAAAATCAAGGACATCAAACCGCTAGCATCTTTAGGGGTCTCCCATAATTCTTGTGGGGTAGACATCCTGGCTCCCGTTAAAAGGCTTTTTGGGAGATGTTTCTTGACTAACCTGACTGTACTCGATCTCCAAAACAATCTTCTGGGCGACATCAAACCGCTAGCATCTTTAACTAACCTGACCGATCTCAACCTCAACAACAATCAAATCAAGGACATTAAACCGCTAGCATCCTTGACTAAACTGACCGATCTTTACCTCAGCGGAAATTCGAGCGCACCCAAGACTTGTCCTCTTTCGCCAGAGTCTATCTGTAATTGGTAACAAGAACCTAGCTCTTAAAACTTGAGAGTTCAGAAAATTAAACTATCCTGATTTAGGTGCAAGGGTTACAAGCTATAGGTTTGGAAAAGTGGTCACAATAAAATGAATATTACTGAGAGCTAAAGGATATGACCCGAAAAGAAGCGGTGCGACTAATTGAATGGGCTGCTGAGAAAAAATTGAAGGAACTGGATTTGTCTGAATTGGAGTTGGAGGAATTGCCGCTGGAGATTGTCAAGTGTACGCATCTGAGAAAGCTGGACCTCTATGACAATGAGATTCGCTCCATTCCAGACGTGATCGGACAACTGTCCAATCTTGAATCGCTTTCCCTTAATAACAATAAGATTAGCTCCATTCCAGACGTGATCGGACAACTGTCCACTCTTAAATTGCTTTCCATTGAGAACAATCAGATTACCTCCATCCCAGGAGCCATCGGCAAGCTGTCCAATCTTGAAGCGCTTTACCTCGATTACAATCAAATTACCTCCATCCCAGAAGCCGTCGGCAAACTGTCCAATTTGAGATGGCTTTTTTTGGAGGGCAATCACATTACAACCATTCCAGATGTGATCGGGCAACTGTCCAATCTCACAGAGCTTTACCTCAATAGCAATGAGATTACCTCCATTTCAGATGCGCTCGGGCAACTGTCGAATCTGAAAATTCTTGCCCTCATTAGCAATGAGATTCGCTCCATCCCAGAGACACTCGGGCAACTGTCGAATTTAAAAACGCTTTGCCTCAATAACAATAAGATTATCTCCATCCCCGAGTCACTCGGACAACTGTTAAATTTGAGATGGTTTATACTCAATAACAATCAGATTATTTCCATCCCAGAGGCACTCGGGCAACTGTCGAACCTGACAAAGCTTGACCTTAGTTATAATCAGATTCGCTCCATCCCAGAGGCAATCGGGCAACTGTCGAGTCTTACAAAGCTTTACCTCAATAACAATCAGATTACCTCCATCCCAGAGGCACTCGGGCAACTGTCGAACCTGACAGAGCTTGATCTCAATAACAATCAGATTCGCTCCATCCCAGAGGCAATCGGGCAATTGTCGAATCTAACAGAGCTTTACCTCTGGAGCAATCAGATTACCTCTATCCCAGAGGCAATTGGGCAACTGTCAAATCTGACAAAACTTTGGCTCGGAGACAATCAGATTACAGCTATCCCAGAAGCCATCGGCAAACTGTCAAATCTAACAGAGCTTTCCCTCAGGAGCAATCAGATTACAGCTATCCCAGAAGCCATCGGCAAACTCTCGAATCTGAAATGGCTTTCTCTCTGGAGCAATCAGATTACAGCTATCCCAGACGGGATCGGGCAGCTGTCGAATCTACCAGAGCTTTACCTTAATGACAATCAGATTACAGCTATCCCAGAAGCCATCGGCAAACTCTCGAACTTAACCTGGCTTGACCTCAGTGAGAATCAGATTACAGCCATCCCAGCTGCGATCGGCAAACTCTCGAACTTAACTTGGCTTTACCTCAATGAAAATCAGATTACAGCCATCTCAGATGCGATCAGGCAACTGTCGAATCTGACAGAGCTTGAGCTTAATGACAATCAAATTACAGCTATCCCAGAAGCCATCAGCAAACTCTCGAACTTGACATGGCTTGACTTCAGTGAGAATCAAATTACAGCCATCCCAGATGCGATCGGGCAATTGTCGAATCTGACAAAGCTTTACCTCAATGACAATCAAATTACAGCTATCCCAGATGCGCTCGGGCAATTGTCGAATCTAACAGAGCTTTACCTCAAAAATAATCAGATTACCTTTATTCCAGAGACGCTTGCGCAACTGTCCAATCTGACAGAGCTTCGGATTACAGGAAATCCGATTACCTCTACCTCTATCCCTGAAGGGGTTAGACAACTGTCAAAACTGACAATATATAAGTAAGCTAAGGAATCGGTAGCGGTTGCAAGTCCTAGGCGGGGAAAGTGTCGTTTCCTGATGTGGTTTCAAAGGTTAGAAGCTGTAGGCGGGAAAATATATAAAAATCCACAGAGGTTATTCCCTATGATTTCATCAGTCCTTGTTTTCATGTTGGTGGTATCGAGTCAGTCGGAAAATAGTAGAAATGCACCTTCCTCATGGGTCGTGCAGAAACAACGGGACGATAGTGGACGGACATTTGATGATTGGTGTCGCCAAAAGGCTTCTTTGAGTCCTGAAACTAAACATACTGTTGAGGTATTGTTGGAGAAAGCGGGAACTACTGAGTGCGAGGCGGCGGATCGACAACTTTCGAGTCTCACGGAACTCAACCTCTACAACAATCAAATCAGCGACATCAAACCGCTAGCATCCTTGACTAAACTGACCGAGCTCTCCATCGACAACAATCAAATCAGCGACATCAAACCGCTAGCATCCTTGACTAACCTGACTAGGCTCTCCCTCGACAACAATCAAATCAGCGACATCAAACCGCTAGCATCCTTGACTAACCTGACTTCGCTCTACCTCGACAACAATCAAATCAGTGACATTAAACCGCTAGCATCCTTGACTAACCTAGATTGGCTCAACCTCGACAACAATAAAATCAGCGACATCAAACTGCTAGTATCCTTGACTAACTTACGTTGGCTCTACCTCGATGGCAATCAAATCAAGGACATCAAACCGCTAGCATCTTTGACTCACCTGACCGAGCTCTACCTCGAAAACAATAAAATCAGTGACATCAAACCGCTAGCATCCTTGACTAACCTGACTCTGCTCTCTCTCTACAACAATCAAATCAGCGACATCAAACCGCTAGCATCCTTGACTAACCTGACTGTGCTCTCCCTCTACAACAATCAAATCAGCGACATCAAACCGCTAGCATCCTTGATTAACCTGACTGCACTCGACCTCGACAAGAATCAAATCAGCGACATCAAACCGCTAGCCCCGACATCACCTATCACACAAACCCGCCTCACTTCTCGCCATGACCTAAAACACATCGCGGAGAAACTGGCTGTTCCTTCACGATCGCATCCACTTGCTGGTTTCTGGAAAAATGGCGATTGCTCCCATGACTTTGGGTTAGCAATTGCTCCCGCATGGGAAGGTCTCTACTCAATTTCGTTTTGTGGCCCTGGTGGGTGCTTTGTGCCAGGTACTTATCGGCCCAATAGTCCCATAGTCGGCGACCGAAGTTATCATGTAGTTAACAACAATACAATTGATGTTGATGGGCGTAACGGCTTCACTCGCTACATTCGCTGTCCATAACGCTAAGAGCCGTCAACAACGGGCTAACAAGTCGCTGCACACCGACAACCTACAGCTTTGGTCGCAAGCTCCCTGCGCTTCCGGTTGGGGGTGAGCTCTGGCTTTAGGTTGCCAAATGCCGATCGTGTACTGGGGTCGATCGCAGCTAGCTACAGAAAACCGAAAACTAATATC
>NZ_JAUBVK010000066.1:0-5700 GCF_036705795.1 Microcoleus sp. ARI1-B5 | reverse complement strand
GTGCGATTCGTTGAAGCGTGAATCACGGTGAAAGCCCGTACATAGCCCTTCCAGCCACAAGGCTGAACTCTCGGTCTGATAAGGGTGCAAGCCCCTTCTGCCAGACTCAGGTATGACTCCCTATCTGCCCACACCGACCAAGCTCGATTCTTGGAGAGTGAAGCTGGGAACAGGACGCAATCAGACATCTATTGTGGGATGACACTGGCGTTAATGGGGAGTTCCAATGGTGAAACTGAGCCTATAAAAGTAACTTACTTTCAAGCGGGACACAGCCCATAAATCCCGACTTCACTGGAGACTATTCCCGCCGAGTTTGAGGCATGATATCGGTAAGAGTCCAGGGAATCCAGTAGTTAAAGTGGCTACACCTAAAGGAACAAACAATCACGCCCGAGGGAACGAATAAAAACGAATTGAGGGTCTAGGAGAAGTCGAACTCCAAAGTAGGCCAGACGAGCAGCGGAACTCCCTCAGTTCGGGTAGGATGTGGCGTAATTGCTGCAAGGTGTTCAGAAAACATAAGTTGGAGAAGAGCATGATTAGACGTGCGATTCGTTCTCAGCCGAATACATAAGCTGAGGTGAGGGAAAGAGTGCTTTATCCCTCATAACTTCTTCCAAGATACGGGTTTAAGTCCCGTCCATCTAGGGTGATGTGACTCCCAACCTGTCCACACCGAGTAAGCCTGGAATCTTACAGAGTGAAGCTGGAAACAGGACGCAATCAGAGCCAAAACAGATAGGCGCACTGGCGTTAATGGGGAGACGACATGGGTAAATAGGTTCTGAAAAAGTGTCTTTCATGCAAGCCACAATCTGAACAAATAATGTGGACTTCACTCTCGAAACTCTCGCTTCGTTCTGTCTAAAACAGGAGCAACCCTGAGAAGAGAGTAGGCAAATTGAACCGCCCTAAATCGTCAGCCAATCGGGAAGAGGAACGAATAAAAACGATGTTTGAGTCTGGAGCCGGTCGAAACTCCAGTAGGTGAGACAGGACACGGAACTCTTAGGCATCGGGTAGGACAGCGAGTAATTTCGCTGAGGTAATCAGAACACAAGAAGGTAAGTAGAGTATGGTTGGACGCAGTGTAATAACTAGCGAATCATGGAAGACATTGCATTGGAAGAAGTTCCGGCGCAATTTATTTCGCCTACAAGTCAGATTGTGGAAAGCTATTCAAGTTGGAGACAAGGCACGAGCCAGAAAGCTTCAAAAGCTAATACTGAGAAGCCAAAGCGCTAGGTTGCTGGCAATTCGTCAAGTGACACAACTCAATCAGGGTAAGAAAACTGCTGGCGTAGATGGTAAAGCAAGTCTTAGTGCCAAAGAACGCTTTGAATTGAACGAGATTCTAAAGAACAAGGTGCGTCACTGGGAACATCAAGGACTTAGAGAAATTCCAATCCCAAAAAAGGATGGTACTAAGCGAATTTTGAAAGTTCCCACAATCTCAGATAGAGCTTGGCAATGTCTCGCCAAGTACGCCATCGAACCAGCACACGAAGCATTATTCCATGCACGAAGCTACGGTTTTAGACCTGGACGCTCGACGCACGATGCCCAGAAGGTACTCTTCATAAATTTGCAATCCAATCATGGAGGCAAAGTAAAGAGAATTCTGGAGCTAGATATTGAGAAATGTTTCGACCGCATCAACCATAGTATGCTAATGAGCAAAATAATAGCGCCCCAGTCTATTAAGATTGGATTGTGGAAATGCCTGAAGTCTGGAATTAGTCCAGACTTCCCTGACCAAGGTACACCTCAAGGCGGAGTCATTAGCCCGCTACTAGCCAACATAGCACTTGACGGAATAGAAGACATTCATCAATCGGTAAGATATGCCGATGACATGGTGTTTATTCTCAAGCCAAACGACGACGCCGCCAAAGTCCTAACTAAGGTGGAAGAATTCCTAGCACTATGGGGGTTGAACGTTAAAGCCTCCAAAACAAAACTGGTAGCCTCGACAGATGGATTTGACTTTCTTGGATGGAATTTTAGGGTACAAGAAAATGGAAAGTTTAGAAGTAGTCCTTCTGAAGAAAACTTTAAAGCGTTCCAAACCAAAGTCAAACACATCGTCAACAACTCGAATTATGGTGCTGAAGTCAAGGCTGAAAAATTGGCTCCTATCATCAGGGGATGGAGAAACTACCACCGCTATTGCAAAATGGAGGGTTCTCGTTTCTCGCTGTGGCACACACGCCACAGAGCATGGAAGGTTTTCAGTAGAGAACGAAAACTTAACCGTTATCAGGTTGATGCCTTAATCGATAAGGCTTTCCCAAGCGTTCCCTACTCAGAAAATAAGCACGTCAATGTCAAGGGAAATAAAAGCCCCTTCGACGGCGACACCATCTACTGGAGCAAGAGAAACTCCGATAAATACGACGGAGCCACAGCCAGAACACTTAAAAGACAGCATCATTCATGTGGGCAATGTGGGCTTAAATTCAACGATGACGAACGGGTGCAGCTTCACCACATTGACGGCAACCACAACAACTGGAAGCCTAGTAATCTCGTAGCAATCCATGAAAGCTGCCACGATTACCTCCACATGAGCAAAGGCTAAGCCTTAGATTATCGGGAGCCGGATGCACCGAAAGGCGCACGTCCGGATCTAACGGAGAGGGGCGGGAGATAATACTCCCCCTCGACTCCACCACAGCAGTAATGCTAGTGAATCTTGGAAAACGTTACCTTGGAAGAAATTCCGACGGGACTTATTCCGCCTACAAAAACGAGTGTTCAAAGCGATTCAAATTGGAGACAAGCAGAAAGCGAAGTCCATTCAAAAGCTAATTCTGAAATCCACGGCTGCAATCATGTTGGCGATACGTCAAGTAACTCAACTAAATGCTGGCAAAAAGACTGCGGGAATCGACGGAAAAGCCTCACTCACACATGAGGAAAGGTTTGCGCTGAGTGAAAAACTCAGAACCCAAAGTAACAACTGGAAACATCAGAAGTTGCGTTCAATACCAATCCCTAAAAAGGATGGGAGTACCCGCCTCCTAAAGATACCTACTACCGCAGATAGAGCGTGGCAATGCCTCGCAAAATATGCCTTAGAGCCAGCACACGAAGCAACCTTCCACTCCCGGAGTTACGGTTTTAGAACAGGACGGTCAGCGCATGACGCGCAGAAATTTTTGTTCCACAATCTACGCTCCCAGAGCAATGGAATAGAAAAACGAGTTATCGAACTCGATATCGAAAAATGCTTCGACCGGATAAGCCACATCAGTATCATGGAACGACTCATTGCTCCAATGGGCATCAAGGCCGGAATATTCCGCTGTCTAAAATCAGGAGTTAACCCAGAATTTCCAGAACAAGGAACTCCGCAAGGGGGTGTGGTTAGTCCATTACTCGCCAATATCGCTCTCAATGGGATTGAGGAGATACACCAATCAGTTCGCTACGCGGACGATATGGTAATAATTCTCAAGCCCAAAGATGACGCAACGGCAATACTTGATCAAGTCAACGAATTCCTGGCAGAACGTGGGATGAAAGTTAGTGAAAAGAAAACTCAGCTAACGGCTACGACAGATGGATTTGACTTCCTCGGTTGGCATTTTAAAGTGCAAAACAACGGGAAATTTAGATGCGTTCCATCAGCGGACAATTTTAGAGCTTTCCGTCAGAAGGTAAAACACATCGTTAACAACTCGAATTATGGTGCTACGGTCAAGGCTGAGAAATTAGCCCCTGTAGTTAGAGGTTGGAGAAACTACCATCGCTTTTGCAAGATGGACGGATCTAAAAATTCGTTATATCACATTGAAACAAGGGCATTTCAGGTATTCAACAAGGAAGCAAAACAGAATCGCTATACTGTCAAGAAACTGATAGAAAAAGCGTTCCCAGCGGTTCCTTACTCCGAAAACAAATTTGTCAATGTCAAAGGTGAGAAATCACCTTATGACGGAGACATAGCCTATTGGAGTGAGCGCAATAGCAAGCTCTATGACGGCGAAACCTCTAAAGCTTTAAAACGGCAAAACCATAAATGTGGGAAATGTGGCTTAAAAATGCTAGGCGATGAAAAGGTACATCTGCACCACGTAGATGGTTGCCACAGTAATCGGAAAATAAACAACCTCTTAGCGGTTCACGAAAGCTGTCACGATTATATCCACATGAGCAAAGGCGCAAGTCAAGAACATCGGGAGCCGGATGCGGTGAAAGTCGCACGTCCGGTTCTAACTGAGAGGGGCGGGGAATAATATCCCCCCTCGACTCACCCCAAAGGGGTAGGGCTTAAGAAGGATAGCAAAGCTAAAGGGTCTTACATTACCCTCCAGTTCAAGCTAGGTGACAAGCGGGTCAATAAGACCTGTGGGTGCTACCTAACGATGCAAGGTATTACTGATGCTCTGAGAAAAACTCACTTAGTTGCTAGCGCACTACGATCTTTCTCTAGTGAGAGTCAGTTTTTAAGCTGGTACGATGATGTAATCCTAGAAAAGAACGTCGTCAAGAATGATTTGATGACGTTCGGCGAGGCTATCGCAAAAGTAGAGGAAAAATACTGGAATGGGCGCACTAAACGCCGTCAGCAGCGTGACAGGAGTAGTATTAGTCAGCAGTATTCTTGGAGATGTGTTTATGGTGACTATTTCAAGTTATTGCCAGATAATAGGATTGTAAACTTGCCAGATATTCTCTCAGTAGTCAACAGCAAAAAACCAGGTACTAAATGTTTTAAAAACTGCCTGTGCGCCATGCGGAAGCTAGCTGAGACTATTGGTAATACCGACTTACTTATTCGCCTTAAAGAAGTTGACGGCACGCAAACAGAATTTCGTGAAGACCTTCAAACCTTATCGGTAAATGAATTTTTGAAGCTTCATAACGATGTATTAAACATCCCTGCTGACAAACGCTATAATTTAGAATCGCGCAAGCGATGGTTGTGGGTGTTTTCGATGCAAGTAGTGTACGGCTTCCGGGTTCACGAGGTCTTTGCCATTCTGAATATCGACAAAGCATTCAAGACAAAGGATGGTGTTATCATCCCTGCCTTGACTGAGCCAAGCAATAAAAAAATGATTGCTGTGGTTGGTGACAAGACACTATTAGATACCACAACCAAAACAGGCTACCGATTGTGCGTACCCATGCCTCCGCCTACTCATCCTGACTTGATAGAGTGTCTAAACATTAGGTCAGGTAAGTTACCTGAAATTCACTCAAACTCAAACAGTCCAAAGGTAATTGTTGGTATATACAACGACCGCGCCAGGAGAGCTTTGAAAAGATGGAACAAGGGTTTTACTCAGTCTCATGCGTTACGTCACCTGGCAAATCTGAACGGTCAAATGGCAGGGATGTCTCAAGAAACAAGGGCTAAAAATTTAGGACATTCGCCGCAGATGAATGAAGGGACTTATAAAAAACGAGCCAATACCAATACGACAATTGATTTACTAACTCAATCCACAAAGGAAGCTATTCCCTTAATTGCTGCGATCGGGGTGCTTAAACAGTTGGGAAGTGATGTGAAAAATATCAAACTGCTAGCCGCTATTTACGGCATTACGCCCCACGAAGTGATGGAGTTGCTTGCCGAATAATTTGAAACAAAACTTTACAGTCGCACCTGTTGACAAGTGAGTGCAAACCTGTAATCGTGAGTAACTAAGGAAGATTGATGCGCGACTGACTAGCACTTGCAATGCT
>NZ_JAUBVK010000014.1:159330-203953 GCF_036705795.1 Microcoleus sp. ARI1-B5 | reverse complement strand
GACTGGGTGCGAATGAAGCCGTCATCTCCGACTATGCCTGATTCTTCTTGCAGCCAAATCGGATTCCAAGTGCCGGTGGAGTCAGGTATTGCTCCTTTTCGGAGGAAGTATGCGACAGTTCCTGGTGCTAATCCTTCGGGGGCTGGTATTGCCAACTGGGCGGGTATATTCAGGGAGTTATCCCCAAAGTTTAAGTTGAAGGCTCCTGCAAATTCAAATCCCGCCGGCAGCGGTAGGGACAAGTTTTGTTGGTTGACTGGGGCAATGCTGACGGTTGCATTCTGTTTTAGAGCGCCCGGAGGTATCATTACTGCTAGCGCTCCGTCGCTTGAGTTGATGATGCCACCGTCGGTTCCCAAGGCAGTTGTGCCGAGTTTCGGTGCTTCGACTCGAACTGGAATGGTTGCGGAGGCGGTTCCGTGAATGGCTGTGACGCTGGCATCGCCAATGCCGACTGCTGTAATAGTGCCGTCGGGACTGACGTTTAAGATGTTGCTGTTGTTGCTAAAGTAGCGCGTACCTGTGCTGGCTGCGGTTAAGTTAGCTTCGGTGAAGTTGGAGTTTAAGCCGAGGGACAGTTTCCTCGTTGCACCGGGTGTCAGGGAGACGGCATCTGGGTATGGGTCTAGTCCGTACATTTCGGCTAGTATCTGATGCAATTGAGCGTCTGTTGTCGGTGCTGGCATAGTCCCAATGCGAATGGGGGTGACTGCTTGCAGGTTGTTGCGACTCGCGCTCAAAATCGAAGTGCCGTTGACCAAACCTGTCACTTTCCCGGTCGCGTCAATTGGTGCTACTTCTGGATTTATTGAAGTGTAAGTTAGATAAGAATCTGGCAGCACTACACCTTTCTGGTCGGCAAAATCTCCGAGCACAACTAATTCCGTATTTTCTCCTGCATTGAGTCGGGGATTTCGCTTCACAAAATCTAGATTCAGCAGCGGAACATCGCTGACGTTGACTGTCACCCGCGCGGGACTAGAACTCCCAAAAGCGTCGCTGGCAAGGAAATCAAAGCTGGCAATTCCAGAGAAACCGGATGCTGGTTTAAACGATGCTTTGTTAGTTAAGGGATTGAAAATTACCGTGCCGTTTACTGGATTGAGGACGCTAATTGTCAGAGGGTCGCCTTCTGCATCTGTGGCAAGATTGTCTAATGAAATAGTTGTCTCTAATTCTGTGTAAGTCCGAGCGTTTGTCGGCGAAACAACGGGCGGATTGTTGTCAGAATTCGGGGGATTAGCTTCGGCGAGCAATTGTTGTCCTAGCGGAGTATTGCGCCATTCTTTGTCAGGGTTGATGACTGTATCCAGCAGCGGTGCGTTTCCTGTTGCGCCACTAATTTTAAAGATTAGGTCGTTGTAATCGCCGTCTGATTGAGCTGCCGACATATCTTCTAGGGCGAAGGTGTTGCCCGTACCGGTAATGTCGGCTATTTGTAGCAGATGAGCGGTATCGTTATGATTGGCTGTGGCGATACTGAATAAGGGACGGTTTTCGGGAAACAAATCCCACAGCCACGAGTATTGGAGGGATGATTGTACTGTACCACTGGGTACGAACATGACGGCAAAAGTGTCTCCAGGGGTCATGTTGAAGGTTTTGATACCCTGATATTCTCCTGAACCAAAGTCGTATTCTCCCGGCATCGAACCGGTGAATTTGGCTCCTTCTGTACTGTCGCGGATTACAACGTTTCCTAATGTGGAATTAGTTAGGACTCTCCTAGCAGCTTCGGCGATGAATTCTGGAGTACCAGGTGTAAATGCTTCCATTCCTGAAAGGCTAAAAATGCCGAATTCGCCTGTAAAGTACCCGCCGTCAAACTGATAGTCAAATTTGACTTTTCCTTGGTCATCTACAAGGAAAGTGCCGGGAATGGGTGAGTTGGCTGCTGCTGTTATTGAGAGATTTGTTGGGGGATTGGTATTGCTTTGGAAGTCGCCAGTACGCTGTGTTGAATTGGGTTGAATGTCTGCAATATTGTCTAAATTTTGAGCAGATTCTTCTGTCGCTGACGGTAGCAAACCGCTTGTTATATCTACGGATTTGGGCGCAAATTCGGTATCAGAATACGCGGGTAGGGCGGTGGCAGTTTCTGTGGGATTTGAATTGCTACTATAATTGTTTGAAGTTGGTTCAGGTGGGGATTTAAGAGTTGAGGGTGAAACGCTTGTTTCGACTTCGGCTTCAGTTATCTGTGTCGTAACTGCTGCTGTCTCTGATGGAGTTGAGAAGAGTGCTGGGCTTTTCTCAGTTTCTAATTCCGCTGCTGTTTCGGAAACAACGATGTCCCGTTCGATTGTATCAGCAGTGAATTCTGCTGGATCTAGCGAATCGGTTTTTGTCGGCAATTGTTCGCTTTCAAGTTCTGCTGTTATTTCAGGAAAAGCGCTCTCATTTTCCACCGTACCCGACGCATCGATTTCTGTGGGAATAATCGACTCGTTTTTTGTTGGTAATTGTTCGGCTGCGGTAGAAACGTTGGAGTTGGTTTCTTTGGGTGATTCTTCGCCAACATTAGAGACGAGCGAGTCTGTTTTTGCAGGATAATTTGACGCAATGGGAGCGGTAATTGACTCTGTTTCTGCGGGGGGTTGAGAAATGCTTGCAGTTGCAGTTTTGTCGGTTTTAATTAATTCAGCATCTGCTGATTGGTTGACAAGAGATTCTGTTTTAACTGGCTGTTTAATTTCCGAAGATGAGTCAGTGTTGTTCGGAGAGTTTTCTGGGGTTTTAACTGCTGCTGTTGCTGCTGTCATCACCGCTACATTTTCACTGGCTGCTGTTTTTGGTATTGCAGCAGGTTCGATTTTTAAATCGTCAATTTTTAGTGAATCATTCTGTTTGTCACTTAAAGATTGAGTAGCGGTTTGTACTGGGTTTTTTGAATCGGTTGATTTGACTTCGGGGCTGATATTAGTGTCAGGTAAAACAGGGTTAGATGTGGCGGGAATTAATGGGGCTGTTGGGGGCTGTGTTGTCGGTGGCAGTTGAGAATTTGAAGTGGGTTTTTCGGTCGGTGTTGCATCGACTGTTGGGGATTTTTTGTCTGAGTCTATTTTGGCGGTAGCTTCCGCAACAGGAAGCTGTTTGTCTGAGTTTTTTGTTTCTGAAGTCTGGGCAATTGGAGCTTTTTTATCGGAGTTTATTTTGTCAGAAACTTCGGCAGTACGAGATTGTTCGCCTGAGTTGGCTTTCTCCACAATTGTGGAGTTTTGAGATTGCTTGTCTGAGTCTATCTTGTCGTCAGCTTTGGCAACTGGGGACTGTTTGTCTGTAGAGGTTTTATCAGTCGAGGGAATATTTGGGCTAGCTGCAACAGTTTCGGTTGAATTTGTTACTGCAATTTTATCGGATTTGTCTGATGAAGTTGTACTATGCTCTGGGATTGCGGTTGATGCAGTTGCAGGTGATGTTTTGTTGGGTTCTGACTCACTTTTGAGTGTAGCCTCTGACGATAAGGGTGTTTTTTTATCTTCTGGTTTTGAAGTTGTTTCAGCGGTTGCGGGTAATGGTGTTTTGTCCGAAGCTTTTTCGCTCGTTGTGGATGTAGTTACAACGGGTGAGGTTATTGGATTCGGGTTGGTCAGGGGGTCTCCTAAGTCCGAGTCTAGTTTACCAATTAGGGGGTCAATTTCAGAATTTGTTGCATCTCTGGAGTAGCTGTTAGTTTTGGTCGCACTGGTGGTAGCAGAAGGTATGCTGTTAATATCGGAGGTTTTGTTAATAATAAAAGCATCGGTTTCGGCTCGAATGAATTCGGATTTTGGTGGCTTGGCGGTTTCTATTAAGTTAGGTTGTTCGGAGTTTTCAGAAGAGCCGGG
Source organism: Microcoleus sp. ARI1-B5 (assembly GCF_036705795.1). Taxonomy (NCBI): domain Bacteria; kingdom Bacillati; phylum Cyanobacteriota; class Cyanophyceae; order Oscillatoriales; family Microcoleaceae; genus Microcoleus; species Microcoleus sp. ARI1-B5. The sequence goes on along the minus strand of NZ_JAUBVK010000014.1, from coordinate 200,126 downwards.
AGTTTGATATAATAAGGTTTTGTTAGTCTGAATTCCCGGCATTTGTGGGGCGAAAGTTGGGGCAAGTCCGGGAATTAAGGATTCCACTTCTGTTAAAGGTTCTCCAATCGGGTCGGTTAAAGGCACTCTGGGCACTCCTTGAGAAATGGTTAATTTGTTTTAAATCATTATTCAGCGGTTACTCATCATTATCGGCTAGACTCGATTATAAAGAAATTCGGGAAAATACAGAAGTTCCGAGTTTTTTTGTGTTGCTAGTCTGTGAGGTTTGCCGTATATTTACTGATAGTTTTTAAAGTTATGCTAAATCTTTATGAAGGTAAGTTTTTTCATGCCGGAAAATACTTAAATAACCGATCGCACATACGGTCTCTCTCTGTTACCATCGGCTTCAATTATTATCAATAGTCCCGGACGCACTCCTACGAAAGAAACCGGGTTTTTTACCTAATCTGCTGCTCACAGCGAAGTATTGTGGTAAAAAAACCCGGTTTCTGGACCCCCATCGTAAGTCCCGATCGATTAACGGAACTGCGATCGCCCGCCTGATGAAAATAGAAGGACTTGGACAACCCAAGATACTCACCCGTCAGGAAATCGAGCTCTTGTTTAACGGTGGTTTGACCTGGATCGCGCCCTCTACAGCTAATTGTCAGCCCCTTCCCTGTTCCAAACTTTCCTTCCCAGAACCCTTCCCGTTGGTCTCGGCTTCCTGTAAAGTAAATAATTGTAAAGAAATATGAGTTTTCTCTTATCCTCTGGTTAAGACCGCCAGCTAGCATTCACAATTGAGACCCAGATTAGAAGTTCCTATGTCACAGTTTTTTCCGCGAAGATTTCTAGCCTCTGCTGCCGCATTTTTTCTGGCTTTGTCGGTGTGGGCGATCGCACCAGCAGCCCACGCTTTCAACAATCCCGATTTGTTACCGTCTACTCAGACGCCGATCATTGATTTAGCTAAAGCCCTCACGGATATTGAAGAAGAGGGTTTGGCAAAAAATTTAACTGAATTTGAAGCCGAAACCGGCTGGAAACTGCGAGTGCTGACTCAGTACGATCGCACGCCCGGTTTGGCTGTCAAAAGTTATTGGGGGCTAGATAACAAGAGCGTGTTGCTAGTTGCTGACCCCCGAGGCGGCAATTTGCTCAATTTTAATGTGGGCGATTCGCTGTATCCGCTGCTGCCGCGCACTTTTTGGGTGGAACTGCAAACCCGCTACGGCAATCAATTTTTTGTCCGCGACAATGGCGAAGATCGATCGATCATTGAATCTTTGGAGTCGATAGAAGGCTGTTTGCGTCAGGGCGGGTGCCGCGTGGTTCCCGGTTTGCCGAGGGAACAGTGGGTGCTGACATTAATTACGTCGGTGGTTGGCGGCGTCATCTGCGGGTTTGCGGCTCAGCCTCGGAAACCGGGACAGATTGTGGCTTGGCAGTGGGCGCTAATTTTTTCGCCGCTGTGGGGTATTCTGTTTTTGGCCTTCGGAATTGGGCCGGTGGTGACTCGGACTTCTGACTGGTTGCCTTTGGCTCGAAATGTGTCCGGTTTTGCGATCGGGGCTTTGGTGGCATTCTTGACTCCAGTATTGGGCAAATCTCCTTCAGAAGAAACTTAGTTTTTTTTAAGAGTCATTAGTCAGCAGTCATCAGTCATTAGTCTTAGAAACCGGGTTTTTCACCTTTTCTGCGGGCTGACTTGAAGTATTACTGTAAAAAAACCCGGTTTCTGGGCCCTGCGCGCAAGTCCAAAGAAACCGGGTTTTTTAGCGAATCTGCGGGCTGCAACGAGGTTTCTCGGCCCCCTGTGCAAGTTTTGAGATAAGTTGTTGACTGCCAAAATGACCCAAAAATCCGCTCCTGACAAATAACTAATGACTGATGACTCATGACTAATGACTAAAAGCTGATAAGCTGATACCTGACAACTCACAGGCGACAGCTATCCAACAAATGGAATGGCACGTAAGCGATGCCCAGAGTCTGGGATTAATCGATAGCGAAATTGGCGACCACGGTTTTTCAGCGGCGGAGTACGAAATAGTCCGCCGCGTGATCTATGCGACTGCTGATTTTGAGTACAAGTCTTTAATTAGTTTTTCAGATCAGGCTTTGCAAGCCGGGGCGGCCGCTTTGGCTGCTCGAACTACGATCGTGGTAGATGTGCCGATGGTGCAGGTGGGCATTACGCCTCTGATCCAAAGTACCTTTGCTAATCCGGTTTACTGTTCGATGGAGGCTTTGACGCGCCCCCAAAGGGAAAAAACGCGGGCGGCTTGGGGGATTGAAACTTTGGCAAGACGCTATCCTGAAGGGATTTTTGTGGTTGGCCAGGCTCAAACTGCTTTGTCGGCGATCGTAGATTTGATTGAGGCTGAGGAAATTCGGCCGGCTTTGGTGATTGGGACTCCTTCTGGGTTTGTGGGGGTTGATGTGGCTAAGTCGCGGCTGCACGATTCGATGATTCCTCACATTCGGATTGAGGGGCGCAAGGGCTCGGCGGTGGTGGCTGTGGCGATTGTTAACGGTTTGGTGGATTTGGCTTGGCAAGCCTACGGCCAAGAGGGGAACAGTTGATGCCGTTCGATCGTTCAAACTTCAGTCCTCAGTCTCAGACGCATCAATACCGATGGTTTGTAGTGAGGATTTTAGTCCGCATCAAAATAAGAGGACTAAAGTCCTGACTGCAAACATTTTTGATTGCGGGTAATTGAAGGGATTGGAGCTTACCTCAAAGGCAGTCGCTGCTTGATTTTTGGTAGCATTTGCTTGATTTTGGCGATCGCCCATACCGACATCCACACACCAAATCCCGCACCGATACTAATCAGCAGTACCAAAACAAAGGCAGGAATGTCAACATTGGTCAAGGGCAAGTGAAATTTGCCATTATCCGGTGGCTCTTGTTTGATAAAGTAAGGAGCTACGCTAGCTACTATTCCCACCACTCCCAAAGCAGAACCCACTGTTTGAATCGTTGCTTCTAATTCTGCATCTCGATAGGCTTCTTCGATCGCCACAACGCCCCTAATTGCTTCCATCGCCTTGTCTAAGGCCACCGTACCGTGTTTGAAGTAACCTAGGTCAGCTTTGATTTGTTCGCTGAACTGCGGGCAGGTTTCTTTGCTGAATAATTCTAGGAAGCTCAAGTCAGAATAATTTTTGGTATCCCTATTATTATAAATTTTTCTGGATTTGATGTCAAGACTTATTTGATTTAATTTATTTTGGTAATTTTTGGCGTTAATGGCGATCGTATTTTGCCTAATTTCCATCTCAATCAGCAGGCGCGCATAGTTAACAGCGCGGGGCGGCATATTAATTGTCTGACTTTCGAGATACTCTAATTCCTTTTTCTTTAAACCGGTGCCCTTCGATTGGCGCTGATGGGCTTCGTCATGCTGCAAATACTGAAAAGTGCTGTCGATATCCAGTTCGATTTGTTCGTATTCCTTACGGATTGCGAAGTAATAGGCGCGACTTTCCTGGTAAGCAAGGATGACTTTGTTGCGGTACAAGCATAAATCTAAAAAGTCGGGGTAGTAGATATCCCAGATGTCACTCGTTGTTTGACTGTTGAAAAACCAAATCAGAATCTGTCCGAATTTATCTGGGTAATTGGGATGGCCGTATTCCAAAATTGGGCTGCCAAACAATTCGCCTTGACGGTAAAAATCGGGCAAATCTTGACCGCAAATAAAATAGCTTAAACACTCTTGGGCTAAACTTTTGAGATACTGCGAATCTTGCTGGGCTTTATCTTTTTGTTCGGGGCTAAGCCAAGCTGTCAGCAGCAAAGTTTGACCGAAATAACTGTTAACCGACTCCTGCAGCAAGCAGTTATCGGGATTAAACTCTTTGAAGATGCTAAGGTCAACATCAGGGGTTTTAGTACCGTTAGTTTTTTCGGGAACGCGGAGGTTGAATGCCAAAGCGTAACTGTCGTCAATCCGCAGCGGTTGAGCAAATCCAGCGAGGGAAATCTGCTGGTTGTGATGCTTAATTTCTTTAGTCAACAGCAGGGAACTGCGGTTGTTGACAGCAGTTTTGATAATTAGGTTGGCGCGCCGGCCAGAAGGTTGACTTGTTTTGTTGTATGATAAATTGTCCTGGTTAAATTCCGCAGGTATTCTCAGTTTTTCTTGCAGTATCTCGTTGCACTTTTCCCAGAGGTGTTCGGAATTGATAGAAGCATTCGATGTTTGTGGTAGGTTTGAGCTTGATGCTAGGGTATCCCAGACGTGGAAGGCGAATAAATGAACGTTGGGGGCGTATACTTTACTAATTGGATTCATTACTGGTATCTGCACTATTTTCTCGCTCTTGTTTCAGTCTTTTTTTGTAAGCATTCATAATGCTTTCAGGTAGGGTTTTAGTGAGATTTTCCAGGGGTGCTAGTGTGGTTTGCAGGGGTTGAGACGGATCGGAGATTTCTCGCTGATTACCCATTATTAATGCGTCTCCCAATTCGCGCTGTACGCACCAATTTTTGATAGCATCGTTAATGGCAGATTCATTGCCTGCTAATTGGTCTATTTCGGCGGCTAAACTCGGTAAATCTTCCCATACTGCCGGCGAAAAAATCTCGGGAATTTTTGTCAGCAAATAGAGAAAACTAGCAATATCTTCGTAAGTTTCCACTGGATAATTCTCCGTTAATAAAATGTCAGGGTAAGAAAGGGGACTTTTGTTACTCTTGTCCCCCCCTTGTGTTTTGGGGGGTTAGGGGGGATCTCCGGGGTAATAAAACACAGGTAGACTTTGAGAAGACTCCTAACAGTCTCTTGTTTCCCCCTTGTGTTTTGGGGGGTTAGGGGGGATCTCCACAATTTTTAATATCCCGTAGCGCAGAATGCGGCCCAAAACTTGGGATGGCCCAAAGGTGGTTTATCTTCTGGCCAGTAGGTTAACCGCTTGTTGAATTCTCTCATCCATGTTTCATCTAATTTTAAGGATTCAACCCAAATTTTCAAATCCTGTTTGCTGACGGCGCGCATCCAGTTTTGGGCAGCGTTGACAGCGACAGCTACCGATATTTCGCGGTGCAACTCCTGATAAAATTTTATCATAAAAATTGCCGTTGCCAAATCATCGACGCTCCATAAAGTGCTGACAACATTCAAACTCCCAGCATACAAGAAGCCGCTGGGTAAACCTATGTACTCATCAGTGATTGCGGTGGAGTTGGTTAACCCGGTTTCGCAGGCGGAGAGTGTCACGAGGCTGCACCTACTTAACTCTAATTCTGCAAAGATTTCTCGCAAAGTTAGGCATTTTTCGGGGATGGCTTTTCGGCCGTCGCGCATGGTGACATAGCGCTGTTTTTTGACTTTATTCTCTTGAAGCCCCCCCTTACCAAGGGGGGGTTGGGGGGGGTTAATTTCGGGGATTTGCGGCGGGTTAATTTCTGAGGTTGTTTCTATGGAATCGGCTAAGGCTAGAAGGGACAGCAGCGGATTGTCAAAGTTGAATAGTCCGTGGCACGCAAAGTGGATATAGGTGGCTTTTGAGAGGGTTTCTCGGTTTTCGGTAAAGGCGAGTTTTGTGGCTTGTTTGTTGATCAGAATATTGTGGGGGGTGAATCTGGTTTTGATGGTTTCTACTTCCATATCCGCGTTGAACAAATCTTCGGTGGGATTCTGGATGGCAAATAATGGCTGGTGTTCGGGTGGGGGAGATTTGCGGGTTTTGAGGCGGGTTTGTACGAGTTTCAGGAGTTGCAAACTGGGGGCGTATTTCACGCCGTTGGGGAAGCAGTCTAAGAAGTTGCCGCCAAAGTTGGTTTTTTGAGTAAATCTAGTTTGTGATGTGAATTCTAGGGCGTGGAGGGGGAATAAATGCAGGTAGCGGTGGGGGACTAAGATTAGTTGTTGGCAATGATTGGGGATGCGGGCGACTATCTCGTTTAGCTGCAAGATTTCGGATAGTTTTTGGAGTTTTGCGGATAGGGTGTGTTGCCAGATTATGTTTTGATTTTTGCCGCCTCGATATTGTTCGAGATATTGTTTTTGCCAGGTTTCTAGTTCGGTTATTTCGGTTGTGGTGTATGTGACTAATTCTATGCTGTTGCGGGTGATGATGAAGGCAGATCCCCCCCAGCCCCCCTTAAGAAGGGGGGAGTTTGAGTTGGACTCGTTGATGGTGATGCTGGGATCTGATCCCCCCCTGCCCCCCTCAGTAAGGGGGGAGTTTGAGTTGGACTCGTTGATGGTGATGCTGGGATCTGATCCCCCCCTGCCCCCCTTAAGAAGGGGGGAGTTAGAGTTGCCGATGTACCATTCTACGATGGCGGTTTTTGGATCTAATGTTTGCTGGAATTCGGCGATGTCTATGGGTGAGATTTTTTGAGTTAGTTTGAATTCTGGTTCTCGCTGTTTGAAGATTTCTAGGAATTGTTCTAGTTGCTGTAATGCTGTTGCTAATTTGTCTTTTTGTTGTTGTTGTGATTGGGGGGTGAGGGTGCGGGTTTGAGTTGTGCGTTGTGTGTCTGAGTCTTGGGGAACCCCCCCCGGCCCCCCCTTGCTAAGGGGGGGAGTTGGAGTGGGTGTTGATGTTTCTAGGGATTGTTGGAGGGTGGCGATTTGGCGGCGCAGGTTTTGGAGTTGCTGTTTTTCGGTTTCGGTGGCTGTTTTGGGATAGATTTCGCTGTTGGTGAAGAGTTCGACTAGGTAGCGGGATTTGCTGCGTTCTATTGTTTGAATGGCTTTGTGATATTGTTGGTGGTTGATGCAGGATTGGATCATTTTTTCGTAGACGTTGAGGTTTTCTCCGATGATTTCTCGTTTGCGTTTTTCGGAGGCAATCCACTCGCGGCTTTGTTCGACTGCTTCGATCGCTTTTTCGTAGCCGAAGATGGCTGTTTCCCACTGTTCTATATCGAATGCAGTATTTCCTAAATTGCGCCCAGCTTTCAAACAGCTAAGGGGTAAAGCATCCGGTTTGAAGATTTCTAAGGATAACTTAAAACATTTTATAGCTTCTGAAATTATTCCTTTGTCTTCATAAGCATAGGCAAGATTTTCTTGAGTCATCGCCCAATCTTGGGGGAAAGCATCGCGGGTGTAAACGGACAAAGCTAATTCATAACAGGATCTCGCCCTTTCTAGATTATCGCCCCTGTCTCCCTTGATTCTGTCACAGTAAGCAGCAGCCAAATTATTTTGAGTCATTGCCCAATCTTGGGGGAAAGCATCGCGGGTGCGAACGGACAAAGCTAATTCATAACAGGATATCGCCCTTTCTAGATTATCGCCCCTGTCTCCCTTGATTCTGTTTCTGTAAGCAATTGCCAAATTATTTTGAGTCGCCGCCCAATCTTGGGGGAAAGCATCGCGGGTGCGAACCGACAAAGCTAATTCATAACAGGTGATCGCTTTTTCTAGATTATCGCCCCTGTCTCCCTTGATTCTCTGGCTGTAAGCATTTGCCAAATTATTTTGAGTCATCGCCCAATTTTGGGGGAAAGCATCGCGGGTGCGAACCGACAAAGCTAATTCATAACAGGATCTCGCTTTTTCTAGATTATCGCCCCTGTCTCCCTTGATTCTGTGGCTGTAAGCAATTGCTATACTGTTTTGAAACATTGCCCACTTTTCTGAGTAAGCTTCGCGAGTACAAATAGTTAATCCTATATCCAGACAAGCAATCGCAATCTCTATGTTGCTTCTGCGACTGCCTTGCTGAAGACTTGAAAATTTTAGATTTAAATTGTATAAAATATTGGCACGAGTTTCTGCTTGGTGTGCATCCAAGTTGGGCAGTGTTTCTGTTGCCCACTCTCGCAAATATTGGGCAAATTCATCGTCTAATAATTCTAGATTGGCTTGCAGGATGGCGGTTTGTTCTTCGCTATCCCAGGTGAGGAGAGATTCAATTAGGGTGAGATAGGCTTGGCGGCGTGGTTGGTTCATTTTTGACTACCCATATTTGTTGAATTTTACATCTTTTGTGGGGGGAATGCAAGGTTTTTTTGCACAAGAGGTTTACCCAGATTTGGTAGGGGCGGGTTCACCAACAATATTTAACGAATACTGACAATCTAGATAAACCCGCCCTCCACAACGGATCGCCTACATTAACCTGAAATTTGCATCGCATCACAGAAGGTAGGTTCCTATTTTTAGTTGGGGTTGGGCGGGTTTTTGAGATGGTGGATTATGGGCAATTATGGTTGGTGAACCCGCCCCTACATCTTGTGATTTTTGGTTGGTAACGGATTTAACGGATTAATTACGGATGGGAAATCTATTTAAATAGTGAATGGGCTAACAGGGCGGCTTGAGTTCGATCGCGCAAATTCAACCTGCTCAAAATATTTGTGACGTAGTTCTTTACTGTATTTTCCGACAAAAATAAGGTTTGAGCAATCTCTCGGTTGTTCGCGCCGTTCGCTATTAGACGCAAAACTTCTAATTCTCTGGGGGTGAGTTGTTCTAATTCTGGGGGTGAAACAACGGCGGGATTTGTTACTGCAGGTGTCATCAAAGCTTTTTCAAACAATCCGGGGCCGAGTTGGGTGTGTCCTTTGTAAACAGCGCGAATTGCTAGGGCTAGTTCGTCGGGTTCGGTGTCTTTTAGCAGGTAGCCTTTTGCACCGAGTCGCATGGCTTGGCTGACGTATTCGTCGTCGTCAAAGGTGGTTAATACTAGGACTTTGGTGTCGGGATGGGATTTGGCGATGGCTGCGGTTGCTGCTACGCCGTCCATCACGGGCATCCGAATGTCCATCAGTACGATGTCTGGCTGTAATTTGGGGATTTGATCTACGGCCTGTTGTCCGTTTTCGGCTTCGCCGATTACTTGCATATCTGAGTAGCATTCTAGCATACTTTTGATGCCGCGGCGTATGATATGGCGATCGTCTACTAGCAATATTTTAATCATATATAGTTCGGGAATTGGGAATTGGGAATTGGGAATTGGGAATTGGGAATTGGGCTCTAGCGTTGCGGAGGGATGGGCCAAACAGGGCATGGGGAATTGGTAATTGGGAATTGCTTGCTCCTGTAGGCGACGGCGGTTTAAACCGCGTCTACACAGGCAAAACCCTTCTGGTGCGGGTTGAATAGGGAATGTTTAAAATTACGTTGTTTTCCTCAGTCGGCGTCCGGCGGACATCGTTTGTGTAGGATTGGTTTCAACCGCCGTCTTATCTTATACATGAAATCTCCTAAATGTTTTGAGAGGGCAAAGAAACGGAAATTCGGCAACCGTTTCCTGACTCGCTGTAAATCACAAATTGACCTCCCGCTGCGGCCACTCGTTCTCGCATTCCTTGCAGTCCAAATCCTGTGGTATTCTGAGCGGGATCGAAGCCTTTGCCGTTGTCGGAAATTGATAAATGAATCTGTCCGGCGTGGTGCTGCAATCCAACTGTTACTATTGTGGCATCGGCGTGTTTGTGAATATTTGTCAGGGATTCTTGCACAATTCTGTACAGTGTGGTATTCATTTCTTGAGATAGCGGAACTGGTAAGCGGATTGAGTTGGATACTTCGATCGCTCTCAGGCGCTGAAAGTCTTGCAGCAGTTTGTCGATCGCACTTTCGAGCGATAATCCTTGTAAAGGGTGCGATCGCAATACGGACACAGATTTGCGAATTTCTAAGAATGCTTCCGATCCGAGTTGTTTGGCTTGTTTCAGAAACTCCAGCGCTTTCTCATCCTCGGAATTCCAGAACAATAGGGCGTTATTTAGCTGAATTGTTTGAGCGGCCAGGGTGTGCCCGAGTCCGTCGTGGATTTCGCGGGCAATTCGGTTGCGTTCTTGCAGTGTTGCTTGGTCTTCTATGCGAAGTGCGTAGTGGCGCAGTTGCTCGTTAGTTATGGCTAATTTGTCGTGGGCAATTTCTAATTCCTCTCGGCTTTGGCGTTCGGCAATTAAGGCATTTATTAATAGCAAGGCAAATACTAATGTCAATCCAAATAATAATACGTTGCTCACCCGCCATTCCCAAACTGTGGGGATGACTTTTTCCCGTAAAATTGGTTTTGATAAAATCAGCCAGCTATAGGACACTAGGGCTAAACCCAAGACTGTCACCTGCCCGGGCTGCCGGAAAATGAGGCAACTCCGCATCAGCAGGACGAGAAATAGCAAAAAGCTCGATCGGCTAGATAAGCCTTCGCAAACAATCGGCAGCAAAATTAAGCTAAATTCCAGGGCGGTAAATAAAAGTTTTCTACCCAGCCGTACTGTTGGTAAACGCAACCCGATGAGGCCGAAAAGTGCGATCGCGCCCACGCGCAACAGCGGCGACCAAAACGATCGAAACGGGTGCAGAACTTCCATGAATGCTGCTGTCGCCAGCAGCAGCCACTCCAAATACAGCAATAAACGAAAGGATGGATAGGTCAAGCGAATCATAGAATTTTTCCCCATCAATATCTGGAGCGATTCAAGTAATGGCGCTGACCTTATTGTAAATGGTATCTTGGAGTTGAAAAACATATTACCCCCTTATGTTCGGAAGGAAGTTCGGCAACGGATGTAATGGATGGATGTTGAAGGAATTGGTAATAGGGGAATTGGTAATTGGGAAAAAGGTAATTGGGAAAAAGGTAATTGGGAAAAAGGTAATTGGGAAAAAGGTAATTGGGAAAAAGGTAATTGGGCAATTCTCCCCCTCTGGCATTCTCCCACTCTCCCCATCTCCCCCTCTGGCATTCTCCCATTCTCCCATTCTCCCACTCTCCCCCTCTCCCCCTCTCCCACTCTCCCCTTTTGCCATAACAGCTTAGCCAATGCGCGATCGCACTTACTAGAGGATTTTCGACTGACTTTAGGATGTGGGACTAGGAAAAAAGTCACAAGCCCCATGTGCTTTTTGACTGGTGAGGTTAGGAAAATTGCGTCATGCGCCGATCGATTTTACGCTATAACATTGGTGAAACAAGGTTAATTTGAGGCAGTGAATCATGAAAAGTACGATCGCACCAGCATTTATTCTCGCCGGCGCCATGTTGATAGGCGGTTTGTCGGCTTGTGCGCCATCTAACACCCCGGAAGCTTCGGAATCTAATGCAGCTAAGGAAAATCCGGTAAGTTCAGCGAAACCGAAGGCGGATGTTGTTTCCTCAGATACCTCTAAACCGGATGCGACTGCGGCGACTCCAGTCAGTTCATGGGAAACAAAAGCGGATGCTGCTGCTTCTAAAGATGCTAAATCTGACGCGGTGGCTGCAAATCCCACAAATTCCCAGAAACCGAAGCTTTCTGATGCTGAACGCGCACAGAAGCGCAAGGAAGTTAGTGAAAAACTCGCAAAGGTGCTGACGCCCGAACAGTACAAACAGTTGGACGCTAAGCTGAAGTCGGGTGAAAAAATGCGTAAAGCTTTGACTGAAATTAATCTCACTGCTGAACAAAAGCCCAAAGTTAAGGCGATTCTCAAGGAGGCTTATCCTCGCGCGCAAAATGGGCAAAAGCCGTCTGAAACTAAGGCTCAGTAATGCTCTGAGAACAAGTTTTGTGCGATCGCAATTATAAGTTTTTTGGGTTTTTGTAGGGTGCGTCAGGAAGTTGATTTTTTGTGGATTGCTGATTGTTTGGTCTGACGCACCCTACAAGAGACTGGAATTGCCTAAATCTTGGATTGAGAGGTTAACCGCAGATTTAAAGCAGATTAACACTGATTGACGCAGATAAATTCTAGATGGGAAAGCGAGTTATAGAAAAGGTCTAATAACTGTTATTAAGAGTCCGAGCTATTTTTATACGGAGGTTTGTGATGATCGAGGAAATTATTAATGACAGTCGGAATGGCACTCGCCCTAAAGTTTCTGGGGAAAATATGAAGCTGAACGAGCAACCGACCCACAACGTTGAAATTGTCGATCTAGTTCCGAATCGCACTCTTCGTGAAGTGGCTCAGGAATCTTCAACTTTGCCGGAAAGTGAATCTATAAATAATGATGTTTTAACTGAAGAACCGAAGACCCAAAAGGTGCTGGCGAAAGGGCGGATTGGGCTGTTTTTGTTGGCGTTGTTGCTGATAGGAGGTTTGGGTTTTTTGGTTTGGCAGCGCGCGATCGCTCCGAAACCGGAAAAAGCTAGCCGCCGCAGCGGTAGAATGCAAGTGACTCCGGTGATGGTGGCGGCGGTGACTAAAAAAACGGTGCCGATTCAGTTACAGGCGATCGGCAATGTACAATCGGGTTCTACTGTCTCGGTGACAGCACAGGCTAGCGGGCGGGTTACAGGAGTTTATTTTAAGAAAGGGCAAGAAGTTAAGAAAGGACAGTTGCTGTTCTCGATCGACGATCGCTCTCAAACTGCGTCGATCCAACAAGCTCAAGGCATTGTAGCAAAAGACCGAGCGCAGGTGCAACAAGCGATGTCAAATCTTGCTAAAGATTTAGGAGTTGTTGAACAAGCTAGGGCGACTCTTGATAAGGATAGAGGAATTGTCGAACAAGCTAAGGCGACTCTGGAAAAAGATCGGGGAATTGTCGAACAAGCTAAGGCGACTCTGGCGAAGGATAAGGGAGTTGTTGAACAGGCGAAAATGACTCTGGAAAAAGACTTAGGTGCGGTTAAGCAGGCGATCGCAACTTTAACAAAAGATCGAGCGCAAGCTGAATATGCCGCAGCCCAAAGTCAACGTTATGCAGAGCTCTACAAACAAGGAGTAATCAGTCAAGATCAGGCGCAACAATATGCTACCAGCAGTCGCGCCGCTGCGGCAACGGTGGAGCTTGACAAACAGGCGATCGCAAATGCGGAAACTGCGGTTAAGAGCGATCGCATTGGCATCGCGAATGCGGAGGCTGCCGTCAAAGGTGACGAGGTGGCGATCGCAAATGCGGAAACTGCGGTGAGGAGCGATTTAATCGGAATTGAGAACGCTCAGACGGCGGTGAAGAGCGATTTAGTGGGGATTGACAATGCTCGGGCTGTCGTTGAGGGCGATCGGGCTGCGATCGAGGGTGCTCAGGCTAGTGTTAGCGCCGACGGCGGTAGTTTGCAAAATGCTCAAGTGCAATCATCCTATACTAAGGTGTTTTCGCCGATCGACGGACGCGCCGGAAATATTCTAGTCACAGAAGGCAATGTCGTGCAACCAAGCACCGACAAACCCTTAGTAACCATCTCCCAAATCAATCCGATTCAAGTTGCCTTTTCGGTTCCCGAATCAAACTTACCAGACATCCAAAAATACGCAGAAAACGGCAAGCTGAAAGTTGATGTCACCTTTGCGGGAAACAATAAACCGATATCAGGCACTTTGTCCTTTGTAAATAATACGGTTGATAATTCCACAGGCTCAATTCAACTGATTGGCGATTTTAATAACTCCGACGGTAAACTATTCCCCGGTCAATTCGTCAATACTACATTAACCTTATCTCAACAACCAAATGCGATCGTTGTGCCGTCGCAAGCAGTACAAACCGGCCCGAAAGGACAGTTTGTGTTTGTCGCGCAGTTCGACGATACAGTAGATAATGTGCCTGTGGTTGTCGGGAATACAATCAATGGTTTAACTGTCATCAAAAAAGGTCTGAATGCGGGCGATGATGTTGTCATCGACGGACAAGCTAATCTGGTTGATGGCGGCCAAATAGTCGTTAAAACCCCAGGGGATGCTAGAGATAATTCAGATTCTACTAAAGGCGGTAATTCAGACACATCAGGGGATAATAAATCTGGCGGTGATTCCAATTCATCGGGAAATAAATCAGGGAAATCGCGCAAAAATCCTTAGGATAATAGGTTTGAGATTTTGGATGTGATGATTGGGCATAGATCCCCCCTAGCCCCCCTTAAGAAGGGGGGAACCGGAAGCGATCAAAGCCCGCCCGAGCAATTTTTGATTGAGGATTTTGGCAACACTCAAAGTCCTCCGGGAGGGGGATGCGAGGGGGATCGAGACTCAGCAAAAACCGAATGTTCTCAAATTAAGGCAATTATATTCTAATCTTAAACTGGTATAACTAAATGAACCTATCAGAACCATTTATCCGCCGTCCAATTATGACCACCCTGGTGATGGCGGCTATTCTAATCTTTGGTTGGATGAGTTATCGATTGCTGCCGATTAGCGATTTACCCAACGTCGATTATCCGACAATTCAAGTTAGCGCTTCCCGCCCCGGCGCCAGCCCGGAAACGATGGCTGCTTCGGTGGCGCGCCCGCTAGAAAAGCAATTTTCCAGCATCGCGGGACTCGATACGCTAACATCCACCAGTACCAGCGGCAAAACTCAAATTACCCTGCAATTCAATCTCAGTCACAATATTGATGATGCGGCGCAAGATGTGGAATCTGCAATTTCTTCGGCATCCGGCCAAATACCCAATGATTTGCCAAATCCGCCGACTTACAGCAAAGTCAATCCCGCCGACGGGCCAATTCTTTACCTTTATCTCACATCCCCAACTTTGCCGCTTTCTGAAGTTGATAACTACGCCCAAACTTATCTGGCGCAAAAGCTCTCGACAATCAACGGTGTGGCGCAAGTACAGATTTACGGTTCCCAAAAATATGCTGCTAGAATTCAACTCGATCCGCAGCAGTTAGCTACGCGACAAATTGGCATCGATAAAGTGCAAACTGCTATCCAACAAGGCAACGTTAATTTACCTACGGGAAGCCTTTCTGGTAGTCATAAAAACTTTACAGTCCAAACTAACGGACAGCTTAAAGATGCTGCGGCTTTCCGCCGTTTGATTGTGACTTACAAAAATGGACAGCCTGTTTATCTCGAACAATTGGGGCGAGTGGTTGACAGCGTAGAAAATACTCAACTTGCTAGTTGGTATAATAACGATCGCGCAATTATCCTCACAATCCAGAGACAGCCCGGTACAAATACCGTCGAAGTGGTAGATACGATTCAAAAATTGCTACCAAGTTTGCAAGCCCAGATGCCAAATTCGATCGCCCTTGGCGTCATGTACGATGCGTCTCAATCGATTCGCGAATCTGTCGATGATGTCCGGTTTACCCTCGTTTTGACGATCGCCCTTGTCATCTTAGTCATCTTCGTATTTTTACGCAACCTGTCAGCAACAGTCATTCCCAGCTTAGCGCTACCGGTATCGCTGATCGGCACCTTTGGCGTGATGCACCTGTTCGACTACTCCCTGGATAACTTGTCAATGATGGCCCTGACGCTATCTGTAGGCTTTGTAGTCGATGATGCGATCGTAATGCTCGAAAACATCGTCCGCCACATCGAAGAAGGAGAAACCCCACGAGAGGCTGCGCTAAACGGCTCTAGGGAAATCGGATTTACCATTTTATCGATGACGCTTTCCTTGGTGGCGGTGTTTATTCCGATGTTGTTTATGAGCGATTTGTTGGGGCGCTTGTTTCATGAATTTGCAGTCACGATTGCCGTTTCAATTTTGGTTTCCGGCTTTGTCTCTTTGAGTTTGACACCGATGTTGTGCAGTCGTTTTTTGCGATCGGCAAATCACGCCAATCAAAGCAGGCTTTATCAAGCTTCCGAGTATGTATTCGATCAATTTTTGAGTTTGTACGATTGGAGTCTCAAAATAGTCTTAAAATATCACCGCACCACGATGATTTTATCATTAGTAATGGTGTTCGCCACAGTTGGATTGTTCGTCGCAGTTCCCAAAGGCTTTATTCCCAGCCAAGATACCGGACAAATTACGGGCATTACTCAAGCCGCCCAAGATGCCTCCTTTGATGAATTAGTGCGGCACCAGCAAGCAGTTGTCAATGCGATTCGGGAAGATCCAAACGTGGAAGCAGTTAACTCGAACATCGGGGCGGGAGCGAGCGCAAATGGCGGCGGGGCGGCGGTTGCGGGAAATTCCGGCAGCTTGTTTGTGCGGCTGAAAGCGCGATCGCAGCGGCAGATGGGCGCTGACGAAATTGTGCAGAATTTGCGATCGCAATTAGCAGAAATTCCCGGCATTCAAGTCTTCTTGCAAAATCCTCCAGCCATCCCGCTGGGCACTCAACAAAGCACGGGATTGTACCAACTAACGTTGCAAAGTTCCGACGTTTTACCGCTGCGAAAATACGTGCCGCAACTGGTTGAAAAAATGAAAGCCATGTCGGAAATTCAGGATGTAAACAGCGATTTGCAGATGACTTCTCAAATCAAAGTTGATATCGATCGCGACAAAGCCTCAGCCTTAGGAATTACGGCGAGTCAAATCGAAAATACTCTGAGAAATGCCTACGGCGCTTACCAAGTTTCTACGATTTACGGTGCGAGCAACCAGTATCAAGTTATTTTGGAACTCGAACCAAAATATCAAAAAGATCCGAATGCTTTGATGCAGCTTTACATGGCGACAGCCAGCACTAATTCGAGTGATGTTTCTGGGAGTCAAGCGCAAGTACCGCTAGCAACGTTTGCGACAATTTCCCAAGGAGTCGCGCCACTAATTATCAACCACGTCGGGCGGATGAATGCTGCGACGATTTCCTACAATCTCGCGCCTGGTGTAGCGCTGGGAAGTGCCAATAGCGCGATCGACCAAATCGTCAAATCGGTGATTCCCGACAGCATCACGACGAATTATAAGGGCGCCAGTCAAGTGTTTCAAAGTTCGCTGCCGAGTTTGGGGTTTTTGTTGGCGATCGCAATTCTCGTCATCTATTTAATTCTGGGTATTCTGTACGAAGATTTCATCCATCCGATCACAATTTTGTCGGGATTACCTTCGGCGGGATTTGGCGCCTTGCTAACACTGATGTTGTTTGGCGTTGAGCTCAACGTTTACTCATTCATCGGCATCATCTTATTAGTAGGGATTGTCAAGAAAAATGGGATTATGATGGTCGATTTTGCGATCGAATCCCAGCGCCTCGACGGCAAAAAACCAGCGGAAGCAATCTATCAGGCGTGTTTAGTGCGCTTCCGACCGATTATGATGACTACAATGGCGGCATTAATGGGTACATTGCCGATCGCGCTGGGAGTTGGTGCAGGATCGGAATCTCGCCGCCCGTTAGGAATTGCCGTTGTCGGCGGACTTTTGTTTTCGCAAGTTTTGACACTGTATCTCACGCCTGTATTTTACATCTACATGGAATCGTGGCGAAAGAAACTTAGGGAGGTGAAATTTGGGCAAGTCTTTTATGTAAAAGGAGGAAGGTAAAATGACAAATATATTCGCTGTTTGTAGGGGTGATTCTAGCGACATTAGTATTAACTTAACCCGAAAGGCCGCCAGGGGTTTAAACCCCTGGCTAATAGCGAAACTCCTCTGAAGAGGACTAAAGAAATTTTCAAATTTATGCAAGATGACTTTAAAAAAGACTAAAAAAGACTAAAGAACTCATCAGTCCTCTTTAGAGGACTTCAGCTTTGAGGCAGGGGTTTAAACCCCTGCCGGACTCAGGTTTTAGTCCGAGTAATCGTAGTAAAAATGAGATAAGGTGCGTCGCCATAAGGTTGTGGATATTTAGTTAAGTATTTTCGAGGGCGACGCACCCTACAACTTTTTAATCCGTTACATCCCGTACATTGCTCGTTGCCGAACTTCCTTCATTTTATGAACCTATCAGAAATCTTTATCCGCCGCCCCGTAATGACTACCCTAGTCACAATCGGCATCCTAATCTTCGGTTTAATGAGTTATTTCCTGCTACCAATTAGCGCCTTACCGCACGTAGAATATCCCTTTGTCAGCGTCTCCGCCAGCCTACCGGGCGCAACCCCCGAAACAATGTCATCCTCAGTCGCCGCGCCGCTAGAAAGACAATTCACAGAAATAGCAGGCCTCAATTCATTTAACTCCACAAGTTCCACCGGTAGCGCCAACATTTCCCTGCAATTCGACTTCAGCCGCAGCGTAAATTCTGCTGCAAAAGACGTACAAGCTGCGATCGCAGCAGCAGCAGGTTCATTGCCCTCTGGAATGCCCAAACCGCCAACCTACCGCAAAGTTAACCCTTCAGTTGCACCGGTTCTTTACCTCTATTTGTATTCCAAAACCCTGCCAATTGCCGAAGTAGATGAAGCTGCAGAAGTGACCGTCGCCCAACCCATTTCTGCGATCGACGGCGTGGCGCAAGTGCAGGTTTACGGGCAGAAACAATATGCAGTCAGGATTCAACTCGATCCGCGAGAATTGACAGCGAGGGGCATCGGATTAGATCAAGTTAGAACAGCAGTTACGCAAGGAAATGTAAACTTACCAACCGGCAGCCTTTCCGGTGAAAATAAAAGCTATTTAATTCAGGTAAACGGTCAATTGAACACTGCGGCAGAATACCGATCGCTAATCGTTGCTTACCAAAACGGCGCAGCAGTGCGGCTGCAAGATTTAGGCAACGTGATTGACGACGTGCAGAATAACAAAGTCTTAAATTTGTACAGCGATAAAGAAGTTACAAATCAACCTGCAATCTTGCTTGCCGTGCAGCCTCAACCGGATGGAAATACTGTCGAAATCGTGGATGCGATCGCGCAAATGTTACCCGCACTCAAACAACAAATTCCCCAATCGATCGAAATGGGAATTATGTACGATCGATCGCAATCAATTCGGGCTTCTGTAGACGATGTTAAATTCTCCTTAATTTTGTCGGTGTGTCTGGTTGTTTTAGTAATTTTTATATTTTTGCGGAACCTCACAGCGACGCTAATTCCGAGTTTAGCTTTGCCGGTGGCGATTATCGGTACGTTTGCGGTGATGTATCAGTTGGGATACTCGTTAGATAACCTGTCTCTGATGGCGCTGACGCTTTCCGTGGGTTTTGTGGTGGATGATGCGATCGTAGTTTTGGAAAACATTGTGCGCCACCAAGAAATGGGAGAAGCGCCGCTAGAAGCAGCATTAAAAGGATCGAGAGAAATTGGTTTTACAATTCTATCAATGACGCTTTCATTGGTTGCCGTATTTATTCCACTCATGTTTATGAGTGGGTTAATCGGTAGATTATTCCATGAATTTGCTGTGACTATTTCGGTCGCTATTTTGGTTTCAGGATTTGTTTCTCTGAGCCTGACACCGATGTTGTGCAGTCGATTTCTCAAATCGTCCCACCACCAACGCCAAAACCGCTTGTACCGCATTTCGGAGCGGGGATTTGAGCTACTTTTGCAAGCATACGAATGGACGCTAAAACCTGTTTTAAAATACCGTTTTATGACGCTGATTGTTTCGGTAATTTTGCTGGGTTTGACGGCTTATCTATTTGTTCTAGTTCCCAAAGGCTTTATTCCAACCGAAGACACCGGACAACTGATGGCTAACACGAAAGGAGCGCAAGATATTTCGTTTGAGGATATGCTGCGCCACCAACAACAAATCGTTGATATCATTCGGAAAGATCCAAATATTGCAGCGTTGAATTCGACTGTAGGTGCTAGCGGGCCGAACGCATCGGCGAACAACGGACGGATTACAATTAGGCTCAAACCCCGATCGCAGCGCCGTCTCAGTGCCGACGAAATCATCCAAAAACTGACTCCGAAATTGCGCGGAATTCCAGGGATTCAAGCTTTTATACGTTCTCCTGCTGCGATTCCGATCGGCGGTCAACAAACAAATTCGCAATATCAGTTTACGGTGCAAAGTTTAGACTTGCAAGCGCTGCGTCAAGCGGTGCCCCAATTGTTAGCTAAAGTTAAAACGCTGCCGGGATTGCGCGGTGTCGATAGCGATTTGCAATTGAGCACGCCTCAACTGCAAGTTAAAGTCGATCGCGATAAAGCAGCAATCGTCGGCGTCAGCGCGCAACAAGTGCAGAAAACTCTCAGTGCTGCTTACGCTTCAGGACAGGTTTCGACGATTTATACTCCAAACAATCAATTTACGGTTGTGATGGAACTAAAGCCCGAATATCAGCGCGATCCGAGTGCTTTGTCGATGCTGTACGTGCGATCGACTACCGGACAAATGATCTCGTTAAGTGCGATCGCCAATATCACCCAAACAGTCGGCCCGCTCACAGTCAATCACCTCAGCGGACTGCCTTCTGCTACAATCTCTTTTGATACTCTCCCAGGCACATCCCTAAGTCAAGCAACCGCTGCGATCGAGAAAGTTGCTAAGGAAGTTTTACCGCCGTCAGTGACAACAAGTTTCCAAGGTTCAGCGCAGGTATTCAACCAATCATTTAACGATTTAGGTTGGTTGTTAGTCGTTTCGATTGTGGTAATTTATCTGATTCTCGGCATTTTGTACGAGGATTTTATTCACCCGCTGACTATTTTGTCGGGTTTACCCTCAGCCGGATTTGGCGCGCTGCTAACCCTGGTAATCTGTGGGGTTGAACTCAATCTGTATTCGTTTATCGGGATTATTCTGTTGGTGGGAATTGTCAAGAAAAATGGTATCATGTTGGTGGATTTTGCGATCGAGAAACAGCGCCAAGACAGCATCGGCGCCTATGATGCCATCTACGAAGCTTGTATCGTGCGCTTCCGCCCGATTATGATGACGACGATGGCGGCGTTAATTGGCACTTTGCCGATCGCCCTGGGCGTGGGTAGCGGTTCGGAATCGCGCCGCCCGTTGGGAATTGCGATCGTCGGTGGATTGCTATTTTCGCAAATTTTAACGCTGTATCTGACTCCGGTATTCTATACTTATATGGAAGGCTGGAGAAAACAGTTAGGCAATCCCAAAATGAAGCTATCTGAATTTTTCTGGCGTCCGAAAACTCGACCGTCGAGTCGAAATTAATCGCAAGAATCGGCGGTTGAAACCGCCGTCTGATATTATCTCCTTAGTCGCTCAATAATCAGCGGAGGATCGCCTTTTTACATCTCTACTTTGATTATCTCGCTCTCTGCCTTTTTTCCTACCTTTTTTAATTTGCTGGCTCATTTCGACAAACAAATCCCTGCGCAAATAAGGATAATCGCTCACCCACACATCGCGGCTGGGAATGTAAATATCTGAAACTTTGGCAATTCTGCCCAAATCTTCTTGATTCGACATGATTAACATTAAAGCAGCTTGGCCGGGGACAATTCCCTGGTGTTCTTTCCGCAAGGGAGCTCTGAGTTTAGTAGTAAATCCCGTTTTGTCCCCAACTTCTAAATTTATTCGCGGTTCTAAGTTGTCTACAATTACGAGTTGTCCTTTTTGATTGACCGTTTCTTCTTGACTTGTGACTTCATCGGTGATATAAATATCCAATACTCGCCCTTGCCAAAAACCGCAGTATTGATATTTGCGGCATTCTGCATTCCGCAAACTAGCCCACAAAATCGGCCCCCACAACCAGTACAAACCCGCTATCAATCCGCTAATTAAAACTAGGGGCGCGACATCGGAACCGGCGAAGTTGTAGATTACCAGCACGAAAACTACGATGACGGCCGAGATTAACATTCGCCTCAAAAAATCTGGCGGTTTTCCCCAGATATATTTGTATTGCGCTCCCGTGGCGACGGCGGGAATTAGTTCTTGAAAGGTTTCTCGGGTTAAGGGAATTAGCATAATGGGTAATTGGTAATTGGTAATTGGTAATGGGTAATTGGTAATTGGTAACTGGTAATCGGTAATCGGTAATTGGTAATTGGTAATCGGTAATTGGTAATGGATGTCAACTTCTTACTCGTTTCTAGGCAGAGCCTAGAAACGCATATTCGGAGGCTCTGCCTCCTTTGTCCAGCCGAGGCAGAGCCTCGATTATATAGATTCCAAGGCTCTTCCTTGGAACCAGTTAATTACCAATTACCAATGACAACAGTCAACAGTCAACTGTCAACAGTCAACTGACAACTGACAACTGACTACAAGATTTTTTCCAATCCGTAAACGAGCGATCGCAATTCCAGGACTTTTCGCACCGACAACAAAACTCCGGGCATATAACAAGCCCGATCGCTCGTATCGTGCCGTAAAGTATAAACTTGACCGGGGCCGCCAAAAATTACTTCTTGGTGGGCAATTAAACCGGGCAAACGGATGCTGTGAATCCGAATCCCTTCATCCGCCACAGAGCCGCGAGCTCCGGCTAATTTTTCAGTTTCCTCAACCTCCGGCTGATTGAAAGTTTTGCCCAATTCTGCTAACATTTGGGCAGTTTGAATCGCGGTGCCGCTGGGAGCGTCGGCTTTTTGATTGTGGTGCAGCTCGATAATTTCTACGTGTTCAAAATACTGAGATGCCGTGACGGCGGCTTGTTGCAGCAGAACCATGCCGATCGAGAAATTGGGTACAATCAAACAGCCGATGCTGGCTTTGTCAGCGAATTCTGCTAAGTCTTCAATTTGCTTGCTGCTCAAGCCCGTAGTGCCGACTACGGGGCGAATCCCGTAAGCTATAGCCGATCGCACGTTTTCATAAACTGACGAAGGATGCGTAAAATCTACCATCACGCCTAACTGCTTTTCCTGAGCTGCCAATACCAGCATTCCTTGCAAGTCGTCAGTGACGGGAACTTCTAACGAGCCGCATCCGGCTAATTCCCCGGCATCGGCGTTGAGGCACTCAGGAGAGCGGTCTACAGCCCCAAATAAAGTCATGTCACTAGAATTTGCGATCGCCTTAATTACTTCGCGGCCCATCTTGCCGCCAGCACCGTTAACAATCACCGGAATCGGAAGTTGATTCGCCATAATCTCAAAAATATCCTGAAAGTTCGATCGACTAAATTTTAACGCTTGTGGGAATTTGGGGAAACAGGGGAATAAAAAACAGGACTTGTCGGCAAATCTTCAACAACCCGGTTTCCCACCCCAGAAATACTTTGCCAAATCGAGTTATTAGCTTAAATAAACTCGGTTTCGGCACAATTTCTGAAAAAATTACACTCAATCTCATAATAAGCTCAATTCTGTGGGAACAGACTTGTGCTCCGGAATTTGCACCCATATATTTTTTCTGTGACTGCCAAATTCTATCGAAATCTTCGTTCTGTACTGTCTGTCGCCACTGGCCTCGATCTGAGTTATCAAGGCCGGCGCGTCAGGATTTTGCCTGCCATGCTGGCGGGCGCGACTGTAACGTTGCTGAATATGGGAGTTCAGCGGTTGGGATGGCTGCAAAGCTGGGAATTGGGGAGTTTTGACTCGTTAGTGCGGTTGCAGCCCGATCCCGGCCCCGATCCGCGACTGCTGGTAGTGGGAATTTCTGAAGCTGATATTCAAGCTCTGGGGAGATTTCCGATTTCTGACGGTGCGATCGCCCAAACCTTGACAAAACTGCAAAAGTACCAGCCAAAAGTCATCGGTTTGGACTTGTACCGGGATTTGCCGCAACCACCGGGACACCGAGAATTGCTGGCCAAGCTGAAAGCACCAAATGTAGTGGCGATCGCCAAAATGAGCGATGCAGAAAGTCCCGGAGTCCCGGCGCCTCCAGGAATACCGCGCGATCGAATCGGTTTTAACGACTTCGTGATCGACGCTGACGGCGTGGTGCGCCGCCATTTACTCTCAGTCTCGCAAGCAAACAAGACTACTGCTTCCTCGTTTTCTTTGCAACTGGCTTTGCTGTATCTCAAAGACAGAGTGCAGCCGGCAGATAGCCCTGTCAATCCCCACCAAATCAACTGGGGCAAAGCAGAATTTGTGCCTTTAAAATCTGACAGCGGCGGCTATGCAAATCTCGATAGCAGAGGCTATCAAATTCTGCTCAAATACCGTTCTGGGAAAGAGGTGGCGCGACAAGTCAGTATCGCGCAGGTATTGAACGGCGAAATTGACCCAAGCTGGGTAAAGAACAAGATTGTGCTGATCGGGACGACTGCACCTAGTACCAGAGACCTGTTTCTGACGCCCTACAGTCCGGTTCAAAAACAAACTCCGAAAATGCCGGGGGTGATCCTGCACGCTCAAATGCTCAGCCAAATATTGAGTGCGGTTTTGGAGGGGCGATCGCTGTTTTGGATGTGGCCGCAATGGGCGGAAATTTTGTGGAACGGTTCTTGGGCGGTGCTTGGCGGGGTTGTGGCTTGGCGTATTGTGCACCCGGCGAGGGCGGGATTGGTTGGGGGTGCGGTGTTGATGGGGCTGTTGGGAATTAGTTTTGCGATTTTTATTGGGGGTGGGTGGGTGCCGCTGGTGTCGCCGGCTTTGGGTTTGGTGGTGACTGGTGTGGGTGTCAGCGCTTACAGGAAGCTTTACGATGCTTTTCACGACTCTCTGACGGGTTTGCCGAACCGGGATTTCTTTGTAGAGTGCTTGGCCCGGGCGATCGCCAATACTAGGGGCCGCCGCAGCTATCTGTTTGCGGTGCTGTTTCTCGATTTAGACCGGTTTAAGGTGATTAATGATTCTTTGGGTCATTTGGTGGGGGATGAACTGCTGATGGCGGTGGTGCTGCGGTTGAGGGCGATTATTGGCTCCGGGGATACTGTGGCGCGGGTGGGGGGCGATGATTTTGCAATTTTGGTGAGGAATGTTGATGTTGACACTGCGGTTAATTTGGCCGATCGCATCCACCAAGCTTTAATTGTGCCTTTTGAGTTCAAAGGGCAGGAGGTGTTTGTCACCGCGAGCATCGGGATTGCGGTGGGGGGCGAACCGGCTGCTACTGTCAGCGAACAGCCGGAACACTTGCTGCGGGACGCCCACACGGCGATGTACCGGGCGAAAGCTTTGGGAACGGGAAGGTACCAGGTGTTTAATGCTTCGATGCACGCTTTGGCTGTGGAGAGGTTGCAGTTGGAGACGGATTTGCGGATGGCCCTCAAGCGTCAGGAGTTTTTGCTGCACTACCAGCCGTTTGTATCTTTGGCTAGCGGGAAGATTATTGGGTTTGAGGCTTTGGTACGCTGGCAGCACCCGCAGCGGGGTTTGATTTCGCCCATGAAGTTTATTCCGGTGGCTGAGGAAACGGGGGCAATTGTGCCGCTGGGCGAGTGGGTGTTGGAGGAGGCTTGCCGGCAGTTGCGGCTGTGGGAGGAAATGTTTGATTTCGATCGCCCTTTGATTATGAGTGTAAATTTGTCGGGGAAACAGTTTGCTCAGCCGGATTTGGTCGATCGCCTGAAGGCTATTTTGGCGGCGACGGGTTTGAGTGCCGAGAGTTTGAAGTTGGAGATTACTGAGAGTGTGGTGATGGATGATGTGGAGTCGGCGATCGCAGTTTTGAAGCACATGAAAGCGTTAAATGTCAACTTGGGAATTGATGATTTTGGGACTGGTTATTCTTCGTTGAGTTATTTGAGCCGCTTTCCTACGGATACTTTGAAGGTTGATAAGTCGTTTGTGGGGCGAATGGAACTCGAAAGCGAGGGGGAGAATGTGGCGATCGTGCGGACGATTGTGACGCTGGCGCACGCTTTGGGGATGGATGTGATTGCTGAGGGTGTGGAGACGGCGGCACAATTAGCTAGATTGCGGGCGATCGGCTGCGAATACGGTCAGGGTTATTTTTTTGCTAAGCCCTTACCGAGCGAAGATGCGACTGCTTTGATGGCTTCCGAACCCCAGTGGTAGTTGTTAGTTATGGGTTATTGGTTATTGGTCATTAGTCATTAGTGATTATAGAGTTTATTTGAAAGAGCGATCGCCCTCCCCATCCCCAAAAAGAGCGATCGCTCTTTTTTGTGATGGCGAATGATGAGGGCGATCGAGCTTGCGGAGCCTCACATCCGTCGTTTCGGGCCCGGGGAGGATTGAGTTTCTCGATCGCTCACATATTGCTCTATCAAGTCGGACAATACCTCGCTCATGTTTTTGCCTTCCTTAGCGCAGGCAGCTTTGAACGAGTTCCGCAACTCTTCGGGAACGGAGGTTTTGACTACTGCTAACTTTTGCTTGTCGCTCAATTTTCCAACCAAACATTACTTTTCGTCCTATTGTCTCATTTTACTGCCAAAAACTTTTTAGTATGTACGGTCGCAATATACCAGATATGCTATAAATACTATACGTACTTAAAGTACCAGGCTTTCCCAGCAAAAAGCCAGCGGCTAAGTTCCTAAGCTCTCCGCTGGCTTCTAGTTCCCTCAAACAAAGGAGACTGTAATCAATGGTAAAACGTAAAAGCGATCGTTGGGAGCACTCCGATGCTTATCGACAAGCATTGGACGACTTTGGCATCACTCAGTTAGTGTCGCGCATCGACAACTACCGCGATGGCGACTTTGATGCAATGCGGATGGCTTTACAAAAACAAGAGGTAGAAAGTATCGCCAACCTACTGATCGAGCAGCTAATTGCTAATCTCAAAGGTTCTGTGCTTGCCAACTACCTGTATCTTGTCAGAAATCGGCCAATTCACCGCCCTTGGGCGATCGCTCGAATTTTGCCCGATGCAAAAACCAGCATCATCGCCAGTTTTGTCAACCGTCAAGACGCTGACGATCGCCTGAGAGCTTTGCAGCGGTATATTCCAAATGCAGTTTTCGAGATTGTATTCTGCACTCCTGAAAGCTAACAATTTTTAGTTGCGAGATCCCTTTTTTTGAGAAATAGAAGTAAAGGGATCTCGACCTTTTAATTGATGATAAAGGAGCGATCGCCCACGGGCGGTGGCAGATAGAAAAAGGCGCTCCATAAACCAGCATTTTCAATACACCTCATCATGAGTGCCAATGTCAAGCAAGAGAATTTCTTCATCTCCCAACTCTGGATTTTTAACAAAATCAAATACAATCCGACAGTCATATTCCACTAAATGATGGAGCAAAGGTGATTATTTTCAACGGTTTAGCTCCGCGATCGCTCGCGTCTACTGTACCTCGAAAGACGTTTCCAGATTGATAGTCCTGTTTTCCTTGTGCAATGTTAGCGGCAGTTTCGGTGCGACGGCGATCGCTCGCGTCTTCGGTGCATGATGGCAAGCAGATTGGTTTGTTCGTCTACAGACAAGGTTTCGAGATCGTCTAAAATGCTGTCAAATGTTAAAGTTTGCATGGTGAGTTAGATTGGGAGGCTCAGATGGCTCTGTCTTATTTTACTGAAGTTTAATTGAATTTGCTAAATGCGATCGCATTCCTAACTGATTGAGAAATCGCCCTCTCCATGCCAAAAAGGGCGATCGCACTTGGTGACTTATTCCAAAAGGTCGATCAACCTTCTTTTCCCAAAAGAGCGATTCCCTACCGGATAGCTTCGCTTCACGCACTTTTTGACTTATTTCAAAAAGGCGATCGCCCTTTCTTTAGAAAAAGCAAGAAAGCCCGAGCGCGCGAGCGCATTCAAAAACCAACCGTCACTTATCTATCAGGGGCGAGGCGCTAGTTTTATGCGAAACTTAGCCTGATCTTCAGAAAACTTTACAAATCGGAGATTGTTTGGGTTTTGCCAGAAGTGTTTGGGCACAGAAGGATGGGAGAGGGCGATCGCGCTTTTTTCAGGAGGGGAAAGAAAGGGCGATCGCAGGTGTGGAAGGTGAATTGCATCAGACGCGATGAGATAAACACATCCTAGAAATTAATGTAGTTTCTAGGATTGCGGTTATCTGTTTGCCAACGATAAGGAGATACACGCACTTCAAAGTGAAGATGGTTGCCAGTAGAATTACCTGTACTACCCACATTTCCAATATTTGTTCCTCCGTTGATAGATGCACCAGGAGAAACAGCAATACTTGATAGGTGGGCATAGTAACTTCTCGTGCCGTCTGCGTGTTCGATAATCACCAAATTCCCGTAGCCTTGATTATTCCATCCAGCAACGACAACCTTGCCACTTTTTGCAGCTTTCACAGAAGGAGTTTTGCCTGAAGTACCTATATCAATGCCCCAGTGAAACTCTTGGGTACCATTCAAAGGATTGCTGCGCAAACCATACCCACTTGTAACTGGGTAACCGGGAAGAGGATTTTGCCATGTTTGGGAATTACCAGAATTGCCACCACCGGAACCCGAATTAGTTCCCTTACTCACGTAGTAAGCGGCAACAAACCCACGCTTGCCATTCACCTCAACTTCATACCAGTCATTGCGATTGCCATTGCCGGGATTGTAAGTGGCACCCGTCACGCTTCCCAAAATCTTTAGGTTTGTACCCTGATTCAAATTGGTAAGAATTTGAGCACTTGTAGAAGCTGAACTCCTTAATCTGAGCGGCCCACCCCCAACATTTGAGTTAACAAAACCTGATTCCGGTGGTGGCGGTGCACTAGAACCTTTATCAACGAAGAAAGCAGCAACAAAACCGCGCTTGCCATTCACTTCAACTTCGTACCAATCATTGCGATTGCCATTACCGGTACTGTAAGTTCCGCCTTGCACCGATCGCAAAATCTTCAGTTCCTTACCGACAGGTAATGTGTCAATCCGATTTTGAGAAGTGACTTGAGCCTGACTCCTCAAATTCAAAGGCACGCTACCAACTCGCGAACTGACTCGACCAATCTCAAAATTAGTCTGATTCGGATTCGTTGTAGGAACTTGCTTCACAGGTGTACCTGGCCCAGATTGATAACTCACTGGCAAATAAACTGATTCACCAACTCGTAACTGTCGCGCTTGAGCTTCAGTAAAAGTCCCGCCAGTCGGAGTTTTCACAATCTCACGCCAGCGGTTAGCATTCCCCAGTTCGCGTTGAGCGATCGCGGTTAGTGTATCGCCAGCTTTGATAATGTACTGTCGCTGTTGTCCAGGAGTTGCTGGAGGAGCAGACGAACCCGAACCATTGTTATTTCCTGTCCCAGGATTAGTGATATTGCCAGTGAGGAATTTCTCAATGCCGCGTCCGATCGCCCCTGCTGCTTTTTCAACATTGGCACGACTCATTCCTGGTGCATCGATAAACAAGGATTCTACCAACACAGCAGGTACACCAGTAGGTGCGCCACGCAGTACGCCAAAATTAGCTGTTTTTGCACCGCGATTGGGAATTTCTGAATCGGGAAAAACAGCGTCTAGTTCGCTGTTAATAGTCCGAGCAAGGCTACTATCTATGGCTGGTGCTGAAGTGTGAGAAAAAACTTCGTGGCCTTGGGCACTGCGGTTAAAGTAATTCAGATGCAGGGAAACGAATAGGTCTGAGCCACTACTTTGCTGACCGATTTGTTCGAGTCCCAAACTCCCATCATCAATAATCTTAACTTCCGCTCCCCGTTGCCTCAGATAGTCGGCGACAATTTGCGCTTGCACCATGTTTTCTGCTGCCTCGGTAGTGCCGTAACCCTCCGCGCCGGGATCGAATCTCCCAGGAGAGTTTCCATGTCCTGGATCTAAAGCTATTTTCTTGCCTGCTAAAGAACCAACGGGTGTCGGTGTTGGTGTTGGTGTTGGTGTTGGTGCAGGTGTTGGAGTCGGCGTAGGAGTTGGAGTTGGAGTTGGAGTTGGGCTGTTACCTGGCAGATAAACTACAGTCCCAACTGGTATATTCATTGCTTGCTGCGAGGTATAGGTGCTACCATCTGCTTTCTGGATTTCGACCCAACGACTGCCATTGCCAAGTTCTCGCTGCGCGATACCCCAAAGTGTATCTCCCGAGCGAAATGTATAGGGAATCCGAGCTGCCCTTTCCATAGGGGTGACTAAGCCATTGCCATTCCAAGTCTCAGGAAGGATGGTTGCTGATACCTCATACTCTTGCGGTATCGTGGCTAATGCCAAAGCTACTGCCGCTTCGATATTCAGCAACCCTGCACCGGTTTCGGTATCCCAATCAGTTGTCTTCAAATCCGTTGCAGTTTGCTTCAGAATTTCAATCACTTGACGGAAGCTCAAATTGGGATTTGCCGCCCACACTTGCGACGCTGCACCGGTGACTTTGGCCGTTGCAGCCGAAGTCCCTGACATGAAGCCAACTCCATCTCCAACTGTTGATAATTGTGGATTGTCAACAGTTCCTCCAGGGGCTACGATATCTAAACCTTGACCGTAGCTGGAATAGTCCGCGCGATCGTAAGCTTTGGAAAGTGCAATTTCATCATTAACCCGATCGGCCGCGCCGACAGTAATAATGTTGTCAAACTCTTGGGAAGCTTGACCCAAGGCAGACATTACAACGCCATCGTTGCCAGCCGCAACTACCATCAATACTCCATTTTGACGAGCATATTCGATCGCGCTCCTTTCCTCCGGCGTCAATTCATAGCGAGTTGTTGTCGTACCATCGGGATTAACTTGAGTAAGATCCATACTCAAATTAATGACTGCATTCTTTTTCCCGGAAGTCTTGACAAAATCAACATATTCAACTAATGATTCTGCCCATTTTCCAGAACCGATCGCCCTTCCAGCCCAAATAGGTGCTTTTTCATTAATGCCGTCAATACCAACACCGTTGTTTTGAGTGGCGGCAATAATTCCTAAAACATGAGTGCCGTGTTCGTTGCCTTTACCAGGTTCCAATCTGGGGTCAGCATCGCCATCTACCCTGTCTTGTCCCCAGGTAATTCGCGAGTAGTCAATATCGGGATTTTTGCCGGCAAATCCCGTGTCAATGACTCCGATTATCGGCTGATCGGCAGCAGGAAAATCGAATTGTGCTGTCTCAATCGACGGTAATGGCGGCTCGATGGGCGGTATGGTTAGTCGATCGACCATTTCTTCTAACCGCGAAACTAAAGCCACAGTGTTATCGGAAACCGTCGCTGATTCATTTCCAATCAACCTTTCAGTCAGTTGGTCTAAACGAGCAATCCAAGCCTCGCTGCTGCTACTTTGACTCGGATCGTCTGCACTTCTGTTGTCATTAAGACTTTGTTTCATGCTTTCCAAACGTGCTATCAAATCAGCACTCACAGAAAAATCAATTTCTGATATCTGATAACTTGGCAGTGACTCTGTTGGTACTATTACATCACTGATAGTCGGAGTCTTAGTCTCACCAACTATTTCCTTCGTCTGCGACTCTTCACCGCTGTTAGTAGCCCTCACAGGCATACTTTCCAAATTAGTCTCTTTCACCGATAAAGACGGCTTAAATTCCGTAGTTTCCTTGCCATCAATAGGTGTTGGCAGACTTTCCTTGGCAGTTGAATCGACACTATTTTGAGGTAAAGTAACTTTCGGAGTTTCAGCTTTTACAACTTCAGTTTCCGTTGGCAAAACTTCTGGTTTCGCCTCTACCTTCGGAGTTAGATTTGCTACTATTTCCGTCTCAGCCGTAGATTTAGCAGGCAAAGTTGTCGCTAGTGAAGTTTCAGCAACTTTGTCTTTTTCCTCAGTCGCGGCTGCGGGAACAGGCGTTTTTTCAATTGGTAATTTAGTTTCTTGACTCCCAACCGTAGCTGCTGGCTGGCTTTCCTTCACCGCAGAATCGACACTATTCCCAGGTAAAGCAACTTTCGGAGTTTCAGCTTTTGCAACTTCAGTTTCCGCTGGCAAAACTTCAGGTTTCGCCTCTACCTTCGGAGTTACATTTGCTACTATTTCCGTCTCAGCGGTAGATTTTACTGGCAAAATTGTCGCTAATGGAATTTCAGCAACTGTGTCTTTTTCCTCAGTCGCTGCTGCGGGAACAGGCGTTTTTTCAATGGGTAATTTTTCCGTCGAATCAACCGCAGTATCTTTGCCAGCAGTGGGTGAATTCGCCCCAATTGTTGTCGGCTTCGACTCTACATTACTGATTGTTTCAACTCGATTCGGATTAACCGCAGTATCCGCAGTATCTTTGACTTTTTCCTCAGTTTTTACCGCTGGAATTGCAGGATTTGTCTCTACCTTATCGGCTGGTACAACCTTGGTCGGTTCAGCAGTAGTTTTGTCGGTAGTAGCCGTCGCAGTATCTTTGACTTTTTCCTCAGTTGTTACCGCTGGAAGCGCAGGATTTGCCTCTACCTTATCAGTTGGTACAACCTTGCTGGGTTCAGTAGTATTTTTGTCTGTGCCAGCCGTCGGTTCTAAGGCTTTCGGAGTCTCTTTCTCAGGAGTTGATGGATTTGTAATCTCCTTTTCTAAATCATCAATTAAGCCGGATACTTCAGCTTCTAACTTCGGTTGCGGTTCCGGCGTAATGTAAGGTTTGGCATAGGCAACTACAGCCTTGCCAAAATCAGTTTTGCGCCAATCTTTATCCGGGTTAACCACACTATCCATCAAGGCCGCTTTACCTTTAGCGCCCCGCACTTGGAAAGTAATATCATTATAATCCCTGTCAGTTCCTAAATCGAACCGCATATCCTCCATCGCAAAGGTATTGCCTTCTGCCGTGATATCGGCAATTTGACCTAAGTGAAATGCCTCGTTAGGATTGGCTGTCACCATCGAGAACAGCGGACGTTTATCGCCGCCAAAACCGGGATAGTCGTACACGAACTTTACAGTATCGTTCGGCACGATCATGATGCCAAATTCATCCCCTGGAGTCATCGCAAAAGTTTTGACTCCTAAATACGCTCCTTCGTTGAAATTACCTTCTGGTAAATTACCGGAAAATCTCGCACCTTCGCTCAAATCGTCGATTACTATGTAACCTTTTTCAGAATTGCTCATCGCCCGCGCCGCCGCTTCTTTGATAAACTCCTCCGAACCCGGTACAAACTTCTCCATGCCTTTGAGGCTGATAATCGCTAGCTGACCGCGATACAAGCCGCCATCTAATAGGTAATCTATGCCGACTTTACCTGTTGCGTCAACAGTAAATATTCCCGATGTAAAGGGAGATGTCTGTTGTTTGGCGGGAGTTGGTTCGGGTTCTTTTTTAGTGTCGGAAATCGGTAGGGCGGTGGTGGGAGTTTCTTGTTTGGTGTCTTCCCCGGTGGTGCCGCTGGTAGTTGGTTTGTCGCTGGTTTTGCTAGGATCTGCGGCTGGGGCTAAAGCATCGCCGGTTTTGGGTTCTTTACTGGCAATTGTCTCGCTGGCAACTGCATCTTTTGAACTCGTAGTTGTTGCGGTGGCTGTGCTGGCTGGATTGTTTGTTGCAGCAGTTTCGATCGACTTTTCGGCGCTTAAAGTTGCAGCTTCTGTTGGTTTTTCTGATGCTGCGGCTAAAGCAGCGTCGGTTTTTGGTTCTTTACTGGCAATTGTCTCGCCTGTAACTGCATCTTTTGAACTCGTAGTTGTGGTGGCTGCCGTGTTCGCTGAATTTGTGGTTTTAGCAGTTTCCTCAGACTTTTCGGTGGTTAATGTTCCAGGTTCGGTTCGTTTCTCGGATGCGGAAATTGCCGATTCAGTGCCGGCTACAGTTTTTTCTGGTTCGGTTTTGGTAGTTGTTATATCGGTTGGAATTGCTGTTTTGTCCCCCCCAGCAACTTGACTGTTATTTGTAGGGGCGGCAGTCTTCTCCTCAGCTAGATTTCCTGTGATGGGATCTTTGGTTGCTGTGGATTTTTCAGAAGTGCTGGTGACAGCCGAAATTGTGGAGTCTTTGGCGGGAAGTGGCGCATCGGATTTTGCACCTGTGAGGCTATCAGTGCCGATCGCCTTTTCGGTTTGGAGTGCTGCTGTTAAACTTAGGCTGTAATTAGTGTTGCCGCTGATTTGCAAAACTTTGACTGCATAGTCTCCAGCAATTAAGTTGTCAACACTAATTGTTTCTGCACTGGTTCCCATGTTGGCAGAAGTGTACAGTGTTGTGCCGCTGCTGTTCAGTACGAACAGGTCCGCATTGCTGGTTAAACCGTTAACGGAAAGTTGGAAACTTCCGGTATTTTTGATGTTAAATTGGTAAAGGTCAAAGATATTTTTACTGTCAACTGTGCCTGTGTAGGTTTTGCTGCCAGTTAATGCACCGATGTTGGTTTCAGACATTTGCACGCCTCAAAAATAGTTGCTTGACTATGCTCTCAATTACCTATCTGGAGCAAGCCGAGGTTTTTATGCGAATCGCGCAATATTGTTACATTTCTTTACAATTAGGTGCGATCGCCCTTCCAGTTTCCCTTGGGCGCTGATCCCCTCTGTGCCCCCACAAGCACGCTACATCTTGAATACTACCTGATAGTTGTGTCTGCTCGATCGCCCTTATTCACAGTTTCCCTTCGGCGCCCAAGCCCGTCACGATCCAAAATCCAAAATCTAAAATCTAAAATCTAAAATCCCTTATCCCTTACAATAAACAGGCAATTATTATATTTTGAGTTATCCTGTGAGTCCTACTGCCGAAGTCAGCAATACCGTAAATGCGGGCGCTCCGCCAACCGTTACCGCTACTACAGCAGCCCGCCGCGCTGTTTTTCCCTTCACTGCGATTGTTGGCCAGGAGGAGATGAAACTGGCGCTGCTGTTGAATGTCATCGATCCGAAAATTGGCGGTGTGATGATTATGGGCGATCGCGGTACTGGCAAATCTACCACAATCCGCGCCCTCACTGATTTATTGCCAGAAATTGAAGTGGTGGCTGACGATCCTTTTAACAGCCATCCCACCGATCCGGATTTGATGAGCGATGAGGTGCGCGATCGCACTTTGCATCAAGGTACAATCGCGATCGCCCGCAAAAAAGTGCAAATGGTAGACTTGCCTCTCGGCGCTACCGAAGACCGAGTTTGCGGTACGATCGACATCGAGAAAGCTTTGTCCGAAGGTGTGAAAGCTTTTGAACCAGGGCTTTTAGCTAAAGCTAACCGCGGCATTCTTTACGTCGATGAAGTCAATTTGCTCGACGATCACTTAGTCGATGTTTTGCTCGACTCCGCCGCCAGCGGTTGGAATACTGTTGAAAGAGAAGGCATTTCAATCCGCCACCCGGCTAAATTTATTTTAATCGGTTCCGGGAATCCAGAAGAAGGAGAATTGCGGCCGCAATTGCTCGACAGATTCGGAATGCACGCAGAAATTCGGACTGTAAAAGACCCGAATTTAAGAGTAGAAATTGTCGAACAGCGATCGAGCTTTGACCAAAATCCGCCGGAGTTTCTCGCCAAATACCAGCACCAACAAGACGATATGCAGCAGAAGTTGGTGGAAGCTCAGGAAAGGCTGCAATCCGTAACTATCGATCGAGATTTGCGAGTAAAAATCTCCCAAGTCTGCGCGGAATTGGACGTAGACGGGCTGCGCGGCGATTTGGTCACAAATCGGGCCGCGAAAGCTTTCACAGCCCTAGAATGCCGCACAGAGGTGACTGTGGACGATATTCGCCGGGTGATGACTCTGTGTTTGCGGCACCGATTGCGGAAAGACCCGCTAGAATCTATAGATTCCGGCTATAAAGTGACTAAAGTGTTCGATCGAGTATTCGGCCTAGAAACAACTGAGGGCTAATACTGAAGCCACTCGGACTACCATAATAAAATTGGTTCGTAGTGAGGACTTTAGTCCGCATCCATCAAAGGATTGAAGTCCTAACTACAAACCAGGTTCGCAGCATCGGAATCCGAGTCCGCATCCATCAAAGGACTGAAGTCCTAACTACAAACCAGGTTCGCAGCATTGGAATGCGAATCCGCATCCATCAAAGGCGTGAAACCGGGCGGCCACGGCCCATAAAAAACCGATTGCTTTATACTTTACTTCTGCGAACCGCCGCGATCCGACTTGTCAAAAAACGCCGTCAGCGCGTTCCACGCAGACTTAGCCGTCTCTTTCAAGCGAGTGCCGATCGACTCAATTTCCACAACCACAACGTGCCAATTCTTTTCAGTTTCCTTGTGAATGTGGTCAACAGCTCGATCGATGCGATCGCGTTCGATCAATTTATTTTGTTCCACCGCTTCTCGCGCTTGTCGAACTGCTTTCAAATAAGCATCGCGGCTGACTTCGCCCGCATCTTGCACCTGCGCTTGCGCCCGGGTTTTAATCGCATCCACCACCAGCCAATTTTTCTCAGATTCCTTTTTGATCAGGCTGACTGCTTCTGTCATTCTCTCTTTGGCGATCGACTTATTTTGTTCGATCGCGGCTGAAGCCTTTTGGACAGCTTTCAAATAAGCTTCGCGGGTAAGATCGCCCGCTGCTTGGACTTCGGCGGCGGCGCGTTTTTTAATTGCTTCAAACAAAGCGGCAGTTTCTGCGATCGCCTCATCAGTCGCGTCGGGCATCTCTTTTTTAACGATCGCCGTCGTTTCCGGAGATACCTCTACAATTGTTACTTCAGTCAAATTTGGATCTGTCATATCAATTATCTCCTTTTGTAGTCCGTGAAGGCGGACTTTGTACCTGTAGCGCCAGAATTCATTCTGGCATTTAAGACTTTGTACCTGTAGCGCGAGAATTCATTCTGGTATTTAATAAGAACCAGGCAATTCTTGTTCCAGCTTCATCAAATTTTCAATCCGCGATTCCGTAGTTGGATGAGTAGAAAACAGACTTCTAAACCAATCACCAGCAGACGAATTCACAATCAACAGCGGTGCAAAAGCCGGATTACCATCTAGAGGCATTTGGCGCGCGCCGCTTTCCAACCGCTGCAAAGCCCTCGCCAAAGCCCTTGGATTGCCCGTTAACCGGGCAGCGCCCGCATCCGCCGAAAACTCCCGCGTGCGAGAAATGGCTAGCTGAATGACCGAAGCAGCCACCGGTGCGAGGATAATCGTTAGCAGCAACCCCACAGGATTCGGGCTGTTGCGATCGTCCCTACCCCCACTAAACCACATACTGTAACTCGCCATTTGCGCCAACCACGAAATCGCCCCCGCCACCGTCGCCGCCACCGCTTGCGTCAGCGTATCGCGGTTGTTAATGTGAGTAAGTTCGTGCGCGATAACTCCTTCGAGTTCGTCCTCTGAAAGCATATTCATAATGCCTTCAGTGACTGCAACCGCCGCGTGTTCGGGATCGCGCCCGGTAGCAAAAGCGTTAGCAGACGCAGTAGGAATAATGTAAACTCCCGGCATGGGTAAATTAGCGCGCTGCGCCAGTCTTTCCACCATTGTATAAAGTGCTGGCGCTTGGTTGGCAGTTACCGGCACAGCCCCGTAAGCCGCCAAAGCGATTTTATCTGAGTAAAACCACGAACCTAAGTTCATGGCGGCGGCCAAACCAATGCCGATAATTGCACCTCCCGTACCGCCGATTACCCAATAGCTAACGGTAATTAACAGCGCACTTAACAAACCTAACAAAGCAGCAGTTTTAATTTGATTCATTTCGGGACTCTCCCTGAAAGCATTAGTTTAAGCAATAATGTCGATCGACCTTCAATAGTTGTTTGCATTGGATTTGCCCGCCGCGTACCCACAACCGACGTTGCGATCGCAGTATTTGGTGGCATCACAGATAATTTTTGGCTGTTAAGTTTTTTTTCCTCAGTTCTCTTACATTCTATCTATCAAAGTTGAGCTCGTGTGTAGGATACCGCCAACTTGCAGGTACGGTTTAGCGCACTTAAATTTTGGTAAGTCGCTCCACCTCAAAAAACACAACACCCACAAACCCGGTTTCTCAACACTGTCAAACTTTGAATTTTAATTCTTTCAATTTTCCAACGACAAATCTCCGACATCGCTCCCATATAACAGGTGGTGAGATTTTTGGGCGTCCAGCCAAGATTCAGGAAATTTGTATTGAGATAGGAGGATATCTTGAAGCGCGACTTTCATCTGATGCGCGCAGATGTGCGGCGGCACTTTGCCCGCTCCCGTACCCATGCCGGGAATAGCGATCGTTTCAATGATATGTTTGACTGGCGTTCCGTCTGGGACTGTGCCAAATTTTACGAGAGTTAAAATAGCGCGGGTTGCTAGATAGACATTGACTGTCTCTGTTAAAATTGTGGGAACGCGCATTGTTGGGGCCGCGATCAAATAGGGAATTTCGTCATGATCGGTATCGACAACTTCGGCTAATCCTACTAACAGTTCGCCGTGATGGCGAGTCTGAATTAGTTTTTGTAGGCGTTGTTGAACGTGACCTCCAAAATATTCGGAAATTGCTAAATTTAAGCCGC
Source organism: Microcoleus sp. ARI1-B5 (assembly GCF_036705795.1). Lineage (NCBI taxonomy): Bacteria > Bacillati > Cyanobacteriota > Cyanophyceae > Oscillatoriales > Microcoleaceae > Microcoleus > Microcoleus sp. ARI1-B5. Next base: position 162,553 of record NZ_JAUBVK010000014.1, on the reverse strand, counting down.
CGTCCATGAAGCCAAAACTATTTGTCGGACTCACAATCGCATCGCATTTCACATCAAAAATTGAGCCGCGATGTATCTTGACATTCTCGATATTGCCACAAGTGGTTTCCCAGGCTCTAACTAAGTCATCGTCTACCGCAGCCAGCACAATTTGCATACATACTCTCTATAATTTTAAAATTGGCGATCGCCATTTTAATCATACAATACTTTAGATGAGTCCGCTGAATCTGAAATTTATCTCAATTTTAACTCGCAAATCTTCAATAGCTGTATGCTGCAAGACCCAAATCAGGGCCATCCGATCGCAATTAGTTTCGGTACCGTTGCCAGCACTTTGAGCCGGTATTATATCACCTTGTGGTTTGCCAACCGCTTCGGCACGGCTTTTCCCTACGGAACTTTACTTTTTTGCTAGATTTTTATTGGTAAATAATAGCAAAAAATCTGGCTAATGTATCATGAGACAAAATGCCATTTGAGAGTTAGAAAAAATTAGGGTCAACCATTGATATTTAACTTGACCATAATTTTTTATACTCACCCTACTTTAGGCTCCGCAAATGACAGGATATTTGGCGACGGCGATGAAATCGAGTAACTTGTGACGCGAAAGTGCGATCGACAGACTGGCTCGTCCAAGCCAGTAAAATAATCGGTAAGAGTGAATTCCGGTTTAAGTTTCATCGGGAATGGGATGTTAACACTCCAGCACAGCTAAGCATGAAACTTTACCATCTCATCGGAATTGAGTCTTCAAAATACCTGAAACGGAGTATCATGACTCTGAGGATTTGTCAAGATGCATAAACCGACTGTTTTGTCAATACTTTTTCAATGCTTTTGCCCTGTCCTCTAACCCACCGCGGCATAACAAAGCCTTACCTTGTTTAAGCAGCTTGCGGGAGCCACCAACCTCATAGAACCTGTTCGGGATCTTGCCCAGAAACTTCAGAATCCGACTTTTCCGACTTCAGAATCCGACTTTTCCGACTTTAGAATCCGACTTTTCCGACTTTACTTTTAGCGGCAAAGAAAATATAGTTATTTTAGTGGCCTGCAAAAACTAACCCTGTCAAGGTTAATCCCAGCCCTGTGGACAGTTAAGATCAGAGGCATCTAAAGGCATAACATAAAAACTACCTCAGTCAAATTTGGGGGCGTGACTGAGGTAGCTTAAGCTTAGGGCTTGAACCCAGATTCCCCACCCTCAACTCTCACCATCGGTTTTTACTTATTTTGAGCGAGCAATTAAGCCATAAATTATAACTTAATACCGTATATTAACGGATGTATTGTGGAAAAGTATAATTTATCATCTGAAAAATCGATAATTCTGAGTAATAATGCTTGTGTGAAACCCAAGGGTGCGGAATGTGGGTGGAATGACCTCACGCCGTCGGTCAGATTGTTGGGGGCAACTTTACACAAAAAACACAAAACTTGCATCAGAAAACCTGGGATAAGTGTTATTGTTTAAAACAATACCTGGTCGAGTTTATAAAAGCTGGAAAAAGGTAACAGAATTTATCGAGTGCATCAAAACTACTCTAAGTTAAGCAAAAATTAAAACTACTTCCTGATTTCAAGTGAAGAATCAATTAGTGACTAAAGCACTCGTAGTGTCATACCTGAATGAGGGTGTGAAGGATATACTTTCAAGAAATTTATGGCATTTAGGGCAGCAAGAGCGAGGCTATCTCTATCGTTGTTGTGTGAGGTGGAGAGACAATCCTAAGGATGCGGAAGATGCTCTCAGTCAGGCGATGATGAAAGCCTGGGAGAAGGTGGGAGAGGGTGTCGGTCAGTCCTGGACGCACGGGTATCCAGCAACCGGGTTTTTGAACCCAAATATTGGCTAAAAACCCTCAATAAGATTTAAAACAACCGGTTTTCTGGGTGGGCGACTGCATCAGCCCTATTAATTTGTCGCGGGCTTCTACAAATCTCTAATTCGCGGCACAGTCGCATTCAAAAAACATCAATGCTAACCAGGCAGGTATTTAACGTGAACCAACAAATTATTTTTATCGACTCCAACGTCTCAGACTATCAAACCCTACTCGGAGGCGCAGATCCACAAGCCGAAATCGTTATATTAGATGTTAACCGCAGCGGCATCGAACAAATAACCGAAACACTAGCAGCTAAACAAAACGTAGAAGCAGTCCATATTATTTCGCACGGCAGTGCAGGCAGCGTCCAACTCGGTTCAGACATCCTGAATGGGGAAAGTTTAGAAAGTTTTAGCAGCCAGATACAGAAGTGGAGAAAGGCGCTGACTGAGGGAGCAGATATTTTGCTGTACGGGTGCGACGTAGCAGCCGGAGAAATCGGAGAAAACTTCGTACAGCGCCTCAGTGAAATAACTGGGGCGGATGTTGCTGCCTCCACGGACTTAACGGGGAATGCGGCACTTGGCGGAGATTGGGAACTGGAAAAAACCACTGGTTCAATCGAAGCTGACCTCGCTTTTTCCGACGAAGCGAGGTCAGCTTATAACGGCATTTTAGCTCCGAAAGACACCGCCCTCACTTTGAATGGAGGTTATGTCAGTCTTCCGAGTAACCCGAGTTTCAACATCTCCACAAATCGCCTAACCGTTGAAACCTGGCTAAAACCAAATTTCACCTCGCCGTGGGAAGCGATCGTTGCCAAAGGAGATTCGGCATGGCGACTGGCGCGATCGTCAAGCTCAAACAATCTGGAGTTTGCTTTCAACTCCACTACAGGAGTTAAGTACGTTACAGGAAATGCCAACGTCAACGACAACCAATGGCATCATGTAGCAGCCGTTTACGACGGCACCAACGTCCTCCTATACGTTGATGGGGTTTTGGATGCCCAATCAAACGTCGGCAGTGCCATTTTTTCTACCAATAGCTACAACGTGCGAATTGGGAGCAACGAGCAGGTAACAGGAAGCAATTACACCGGTCAAATAGACGAAGTGAGAGTCTGGAACGTCGCCCGGACTCAGGCTCAAATTCAAGCCAACAAGGATATATCTATCAGTTCAGCGGCTGGGTTGATAGGTAATTGGAATTTCAATGAAGGAACGGGGACTGCCACCGCCGATGCCAGTGGCAATAGCAACAATGGCACGCTGACAGGTAGCGTGAACTGGACAGTAAATGACACCACACCTCCCACAGTAGCCCTGACTTCGGCAGCAGCAGCCACCGTCAACGCACCGTTTGCCGTCACCGCCACCTTCAGCGAA
>NZ_JAUBVK010000014.1:158686-159230 GCF_036705795.1 Microcoleus sp. ARI1-B5 | reverse complement strand
TCCCAGCAGGAGTAGCCACGGATGCCACGGGCAATAACAACGCTGCCGCCACCACATTAACCCGTACTGTTGACAGTGTAGCTCCCACAGTAGCCCTGACTTCGGCAGCAGCAGCCACCGTCAACGCACCGTTTGCCGTCACCGCCACCTTCAGCGAAAGTACCACCAACTTTATCGCCAGTGATATCAGTCTCACCAACGGCACTGTCAGCGGTTTTAGCGGTTCTGGGACTACCTATACTTTTACCGTCAACCCCACGAGTCAGGGAACTGTCACGGTGGATGTCCCAGCAGGAGTAGCCACGGATGCCACGGGCAATAACAACGCTGCCGCCACCACATTAACCCGTACTGTTGACAGTAGTGCCCCTACCGCCGCCACTTTCACCCCAGTTGATAACGCCACCAGCGTGGCTGTGGGCGCGAATTTAGTCGTCACCTTGAGCGAAGCTGTACAAAAAGGCACTGGCAATCTGGTTATCAAGAAAGTCTCGGACAACTCAATTGTCGAAACTATTAATGTGACGGCGGCTAATGTCACCGT